>CP134536.1:2060000-2355000 GCA_031826515.1 Flavobacteriaceae bacterium HL-DH10
ATTACTATTTAAAGGTTTTATATCGTTAATAATGTATTCTGAAAGTTTCATCGTTTCGCTTTAATACCTATGCAAATTAATCAAAAAAAAAGTACATAAGGCTGTTCTACTTTGTATTTTTGTCATTTAAAACAGTGATACATGACAAAATTAAGCGTAAATATTAACAAGATAGCTACTTTAAGGAATTCAAGAGGAGGCGATTTACCTAATGTGGTTCAGTTTGCAAAAGATGTTCAACGTTTTGGTGCTGAGGGAGTAACGATTCACCCTAGACCAGATGAGCGCCATATTCGTTATCAAGATGCGCGCGATTTAAAACCAGAGGTTTATACTGAATATAATATTGAAGGTAACCCCGTAGAATCCTTTTTAAATTTAGTACTTGAGGTGAAACCAACTCAGGTTACTTTAGTGCCAGATGCCGTTAATGCTATTACAAGTAATGCGGGATGGGATACCATTAAGCATAAAGATTTTTTAATAGATGTTATTAAAGAATTTCAGCAAAACGGTATTAGAACGTCTATTTTTGTTGACCCCGTTTTAGAACAAATAGAAGGCGCAAAAGCAACAGGAACCGATCGTATTGAATTATATACAGAATCCTTTGCTCATCAATATAGTTTAGGAAATAAAGACGCTATAAAACCATATACTGAAAGTGCCGTTTTAGCAGAAGAATTAGGGTTAGGAGTTAATGCAGGACACGATTTATCGCTTGATAATATTAAGTTTTTTAAAGAACATATTCCAAATTTATTAGAGGTTTCCATTGGACATGCACTTATTTCAGAAAGTCTGTATTTAGGTGTTGAGAATGTTATTCAAATGTATTTACGTAAATTAAAATAGAAACTTCAAAAACTGTTATTCGTTAATCAAAAATCATTATGCTATTACATTCAAATATTTTAGGAGAAGGAAAACCATTTGTTATACTTCATGGTTTTTTAGGAATGAGTGATAACTGGAAAACACTAGGCACACAGTTTAGTGAGCAGGGTTTTCAGGTGCATTTAGTCGATCAACGAAATCATGGACATAGTTTTCATGACGATGAGTTTAATTATGAAGTTTTAGTAGAAGATTTAAAAAACTATTGCGATGCGCATAAACTAAATAACATAGTGCTTTTAGGACACTCTATGGGAGGAAAAACAGCCATGTTATTCGCTACCCAATATCCAGAACTCGTTTCAAAATTAATAGTAGCCGATATTTCACCACGATTTTACCCTGTACATCACGATGCCATACTAGAAGGTTTAAGTGCTTTAGATTTTAATGATATTAAAAGTAGAGGACAAGCAGATAAACAGTTAAGTAATTATGTTCATGATTTAGGAACGCGGCAATTTTTACTTAAAAATCTATATTGGGTAGAAAAAGGTAAACTTGCATTGCGTATCAATATTGATGTGTTAAAAAATGATGTTGCAGAAGTTGGCGAACCCTTACCAAGTTATGCAACTTTTAATAAGGATACGTTGTTTTTAAGAGGCGATAGATCGGAATATATTGGTGTAGGAGACGAAGCTATTATTGCTAATCACTTTCCAAAAGCAAAAATAAAAACAATTTCAAATGCAGGACATTGGTTGCATGCTGAAAACCCTAAGGAGTTTTTTGAGGCTGTGGAGCAGTTTGTTTAGTGATATTTTTTTGTACATTTAATAAAAATATTCAATCATGAAACTAATAATTAAACTTTTATTAAACGCTATAGCCGTATTTGTAATTGCTCATTTTTTAAATGGTGTTAATGTAGATACTTATACAACTGCTATTATTGTAGCAATTGTTTTATCTGTTTTAAATCTATTGGTAAAACCAATATTAGTAATCTTAACATTACCAATAACCATACTAACTTTAGGTTTGTTTTTACTAATAATTAACGCATTAATTATCTTATTAGCCGATAATTTAATTGATGGATTTTCAGTTAGTAGTATTTGGATTGCTGTGTTATTTAGTATATTACTTTCTATTCTGCAATCTATCCTACATTCACTTTTAAAAGAAGGTAAAAAATAGCTTATAATCAAGCGATTAAAAACTTTGTTGGGATGTAAAAATATATTATTTTTGCATCCCAATTTTGGTAATAAAAAATTCTACGAGTATTTATCTCGGAATTTCCATTAAAATTGTCATTCTCGCAAAAACGAGAATCTATAAATTTAGACCAAAACCATTTGTTAAATAGCCTGTAAAGGTTTTATATCATTAAAATGAATATTACAAGAGAAAACGTAGATGCATTAAATGCTGTAGTAAAAGTAGATATCGCTAAAGAAGATTATAGCGATAAAGTAGAAAAGATCTTAACAGATTACCGTAAAACAGCAAATATTCCTGGGTTTAGAAAAGGACACGTACCAATGGGAATGGTGAAAAAACAATATGGAAAAGCTGTTTTAGTTGATGAGGTGAATAAGTTATTACAAGATGCTTTAAATAAATACCTTACTGAAGAAAAATTAGATGTATTAGGACAGCCTTTACCAAAAACACAAGATGAAATTGATTGGGATGCCGATAAATTTTCATTTGAATTTGAATTAGGATTAGCTCCAGAATTTGAAGTGGAGTTAAAAAGCAAAAAAGCAATCACACAATATCATATTATTGCTGATGATAAAATGATTGATGAGCAAATAGAACGTATTCAAAAACAATACGGAAAATTAGTTTCTCAAGACACTGTTGAAGTTGACAGTGAAATAACAGGAACTTATACAAATGAAGAAAAAGAAATAGATAATACAGTTACAATTACTTTAGATAAATTTAAAGGAAAAGCAACAGCTAAGCAATTTATTGGAGCTAAAGCTGGTGATGTTATTGTATTAAAAACAAAAGGTCTTTTTGAAGATGATCATGATTTAATGCATGCTTTAAAATTAGGTCATGATGAGGTTCATGGTTTAGATATTGAAGTGTCATTTACAATTTCAGAAATCAATAAAAGAGAGTTAGCAGATTTAGATCAAGATTTATTTGATAAACTTTTTGGTAAAGATGGTGTTACAACGGTTACCGAATTAAGAGATAAAATAAAAGAAGATGCTGAAAAACAATTTGTACAACAAGCCGATCAAAAATTATTAAATGATGTTACCGAGCATTTAGTTGATAATACTAAATTTGATCTTCCAGCAGAATTTTTAACAAAATGGATGCAAACAGCAGGCGAGAAACAAATTGATGCTGATCAAGCTAGAGAAGAATATGAGAAATCTGAAAAAAGCTTGCGTTACCAATTAATTGAAGGTAAATTAATTGAAGGTAATAACATTCAAGTTACTATGGATGATATTAAAAATCATGCAAGAGAAATGATTAAAGGTCAAATGGCTCAGTTTGGTCAATTAAACCCTTCAGATAAAGAATTAGATGATATCGCAGCTCGTGTATTATCAAACCAAGATGAAGCGCGTCGTATATCAGAACAATTAGTCAGTCAAAAGTTAATTACGCTATACAAAGAGAAAGCAAATATAAAGGTAAAAGAATTGAGCTATGAAAACTTTGTAAAAGAAGTTTATGGCGATAAATAAACCACCTTTTAAAGAATAATTCCTTATATTTAGGCGCTTCAATTTATAAATTAAAGCGCCTAATTTGTTAAGTGAATTCTATTTATTAAGAATAATTTTTTTTAAATGCTTTGTAGTTAAATCACTTATTATAAAAATTAGAATCTTAACCTAAATAAGAATAAATAAAATTATGGATTACGCTAAAGAATTTGAAAAATTCGCGATAAAAGATCAAGGTATAAGTAGTACATATTACAATAAAATTGTAAGCAGTATGTATCCGCAAAGTATGACTCCGTACATTATTGAAGAGCGTCAATTGAATATTTCTCAATTAGATGTATTTTCTCGTTTAATGATGGATCGTATTCTTTTTCTAGGAACAGGAATTGATGATAATATTGCTAATATTGTTCAAGCACAGTTGTTGTTTTTAGAAAGTGTTGACGCTAATAAAGACATTCAGATGTATATTAATTCTCCAGGAGGAAGTGTATATGCTGGTTTAGGTATTTACGATACTATGCAGTTTATAAAACCAGATGTAGCAACTATTTGTACTGGTATGGCGGCATCAATGGGGGCTGTATTATTATGTGCAGGAGCCAAAGGAAAACGTAGTGGATTAACGCATTCTCGTGTTATGATTCATCAACCTTTAGGTGGTGCTCAAGGACAAGCAAGTGATATAGAAATTACTGCTAGAGAAATCTTGATTTTAAAAGAAGAACTTTATAAAATTATTAGTAATCATTCAGGTCAAACTTACGAAAAAGTATATGATGATAGTGACAGAGACTATTGGATGAAAGCAGATAAAGCTAAAGAATATGGTATGATTGACGAGATTTTAGCTCGTAATTAAATAAAATTTTTGTAATTTTAAAGACTTGTCACAGAATGATTTGTGACGTTTTCTCTCAAAAACAAATTAAGATTAATGGCAAAAGAAGAGTTAGAATGTTCGTTTTGTGGTCGTAAAAAACCCGAAACAAATTTATTAATAGCAGGATTAGATGCTCATATATGTGATAGATGTATAGAGCAAGCACACGGTATTGTTTTAGAAGAATCTAAACAAACAGATAGTAGTGATTTATCTGCGGAGTTAAAATTACGCAAGCCACAACAAATTAAAACATTCCTTGATGAATATATTATTGGGCAAGACATGACTAAAAAAGTTATGTCTGTTGCCGTTTATAATCATTATAAGCGTTTATTACAACAGCCTACAAATGACGATATTGATATTCAAAAAAGTAATATCGTAATGGTTGGACAAACAGGGACGGGTAAAACTTTAATGGCTAAAACCATAGCGAGAATGCTTAATGTACCTTTGGCAATTGTTGATGCAACTGTTTTAACAGAAGCGGGTTATGTTGGTGAAGATGTAGAGAGTATTTTAACACGTTTGTTACAAGCTGCCGATTATAATTTAGAGAAAGCCGAAAAAGGTATAGTGTTTATAGATGAGATCGATAAGATTGCTCGTAAAAGTGACAATCCATCTATTACTCGTGATGTATCTGGTGAAGGCGTACAACAAGCTTTACTTAAACTTTTAGAAGGTACTATTGTTAATGTGCCGCCAAAAGGTGGTCGTAAACATCCAGATCAAAAGTTTATAGAAGTTAATACTGAAAATATTTTATTTATTGCAGGAGGAGCCTTTGATGGTATTGAACGTCATATTTCAAAACGATTAAATATGCAAGCCGTTGGGTATAGTGCTTCTATGTCTGATGATGCCGTAGACCAAAGTAATTTACTTCAGTATATTATTCCAAAAGATTTAAAAGATTTTGGATTAATTCCTGAAATTATAGGAAGACTTCCAGTGCTTACGTATATGGATCCTTTAGATGCTAAAACATTAAGAGCCATACTTACAGAGCCTAAAAATGCCATTATTAAGCAGTATAAAAAGCTGTTTACTATGGATGAAATTGATTTTACAATTACCGATGGTGCTTTAGATTATATCGTAGGAAAAGCTATAGAATATAAATTAGGAGCTAGAGGATTGCGTTCACTTTGTGAAGAGATTTTAACCGATGCTATGTTTGAATTACCAAGTAGTGATGAGAAAAGTTTAAATGTTACAAAATTGTATGCAGAAGATAAACTAGCTAAAACAACTTTAAAGAAGCTTAAAGCCGTTTCATAATTAAAGTTGAGACTATGAGTTATAAAAAAAACCACGCTATTAGCGTGGTTTTTTTGTTTTATGGATGTTAATTAATAAAGGACATTATGGATAAATCTAAATTATCATTTGATGTAAATATTTAATGAGGGAACTAAATATTTACTGTCTTTATTTCAATTTGTTTTTTAAAACTTTGTTAAAAGTATACTTAATTAGCACACTTGCAAAGATTTTATTTTTGTTTTAGATAATGAGAAGATATATTCGTTTAAAATCTTTTATGATTGCATTTAATCGAAGATTAGTGTTCAATTATGAATTTAATCCAAGTAAATCGTCTATATAATCTCTAGTATTTGAAAGACGCGGTATTTTGTGTTGTCCACCTAATTTGTCATTTTGTTTTAACCAATCATAAAACAAATTTTCACGAGCAATATTTATTTTTGGCTTATTTAGTGTGATATTATTATAGCGTTTTGCTTCATAATCGGAGTTTAGTGCTTTTAGTGCATTATCAAAAAGTTCATTAAAATAATGAATATCTTTTGGAGGTGTTTTAAATTCAATAAGCCATTCGTGTCCTCCTTTTTCTTTGCCTTCCATAAAAATAGGAGCTGCTGTATAATCTACAATTTCAGACCTAGTTCGTTTACATACTTTTTTTAAAGCGTCTTCAGCATTTTCAATAATAAGTTCTTCTCCAAAAACATTAATATGATGTTTGGTGCGTCCTGTAACTTTTATTCTGTATGGGTTTGTTGAGGTAAATCTAACAGTATCACCAATTTTATAACGCCATAGACCAGCATTGGTGGTAATAATAACCGCGTAATTTTGGTTTAATTTGACTTCGCTTAGCGGAATAGCTTTTTCTTCAGGGGTAGCATAAATATCTATGGGAATAAATTCATAAAAAATACCATAATCAAGCATTAAAAGTAATTCGCTAGAATTGTTTTTATCTTGAATAGCAAAAAAGCCTTCCGAAGCATTATATATTTCGTAATATTTAAAATCTTTTTTAGGGAGTATTTTTTTGTATTGATCCTTATAAGGAGTAAAGCTTACACCGCCATGAAAATACACTTCTAAATTGGGCCAAACATCATGTATATTTTGTTTACCAGTAGTTTCTAAAACATTATTAAGTAATACAAGCATCCAGGATGGTACACCTGCAAGACTGGTTACCTTTTCATTAATAGTTTCATCAACAATAGCTTGCATTTTATATTCCCAATCATTCATTAAAGACACCTTATTGCTCGGGGTGCTGCTAAATTCTGCCCAAAAAGGCATATTGTCAATTAAAATAGCCGACAAATCGCCAAATATAGTGCCGTTTTCTTTTAGTAATTCTTTACTACCACCTAAGCGTAAACTCTTTCCTGTAAATAATTGTGAATCTTCATTATTATTTAAATACATGCATAATAAATCTTTACCAGCAGCATAATGACAATCTTCAAGCGATTCTTGACTAACGGGGATGAATTTACTTTTTGCTCGCGTAGTGCCGCTAGATTTTGCAAACCATTTTATAGGCGTAGGCCAAAAGAGATTATTTTCGCCTTTCATAGCACGTTCAATAACATTTTGCCAACCATCATAGTTTTTTATAGGAATACGTTCTGAAAATTCTCTATAATTTTTTATTGAAGCAAAATCATATTCTTTGCCAATTTCTGTGTCTTTAGCCGTATCTATAAGACTTAAGAGTAATTCGTTTTGTACTTCGTTAGGGTATTTTAAAAACAATTCTATTTGATGAAATCGTTTTTTTAAAAACCAAGAAGCAACAGAATTAACTAATGGTATTGGCATATTTGTTTTATATTTAAGTTCTTAAAAATAATACTTTTTTTTATGACCTACCAAGGTGTTTTAACAAAAATGGAAACAGAGTTTTCTCAACCTATTCAATACTATTTAGTATTTGAAAATGACTTTTTAAATATGAATCAGTTATTAAATAAGGATATTACGATTCAATTTGTTAAATATCAATGTTTAAATTGCGGATTAGACATACCAATTTATAGACAAGGTTTTGATAAACAATGCTTTTATGAAGTGCCTCAAGCAGCCGACTGGATTATGCGACCAGAGCTAAGTAAAGCGCATTTGGGTATAGAAGATCGTGATTTGGAGTTTGAAAAGAAAGTGCAATTACAACCTCATATTGTGTATTTAGCTAATTCTAGTAATGTAAAAGTAGGGGTTACAAGGAAAAACCAAGTGCCAACCCGTTGGATAGATCAAGGTGCGCATGAAGCTATTGAAATTGTTGAGGTACCCAATAGGTATTTAGCAGGTGTAACAGAGCTTGCTTTAAAAAACTATGTAGCAGATAAAACGAATTGGCGTAAGATGCTTAAAAATGACATAGAAGATGAAAATTTAGTTGAGTGGCGTGAGCGTTTAAAACAATATATTCCTGTTGAAGCAAAAGATTATTTTATAGAAAGCAATACAGAAACAAATTTAGAGTTTCCAGTTTATAAGTATCCAGAGAAACCTAAGAGTTTAAATATTGTAAAAGAACAGCAGTATTCAGGGAAATTAGTAGGAATAAAAGGGCAGTATCTTATTTTTGAAGACAATACAGTTTTTAATGTGAGATCCAATGAGGGTTTAGTTGTAGATATTACTGTAAAATAAAAATCCCATTTATAAAGGTTATTATAAACGGGACATATATTTGGTAGAGAATTAAAGACTAAATTTCTTCTTGGTCTCTTAAGTTTTGAATGTATTCAGCTTTTTGAATTTGACGACGTCTTTTTACAGATGGCTTAGTGAAAAATTGACTTTCTCTTAAGTTCTGCATTACTTTAATATTTCTGTGTTTACGTTTGTAACGTTTTAAAGCGCGTTCTATGTTTTCGCCGTCTTTAATAATAATTTTTAACATATATAATTTTTAATTAATTGATTTGTTATTTTAGGATTGTCCTAAAATGAATTCTTAATCGAGGATTTATAATTTAATAATCCCGTTTATTTCTGTGTTAAAACGATTTTGTCTGTTATCCAAAAGCGTCATTTCTATGAAGTTAAAAATGTAATATTTCTTACTGTAGAAATTTTTTCTTGAAAAAGAACGCTACAAAGATAAGGTTTTATTTTTGTAATAACAGAAACTAATTTAGTAAACGGTTAAAAGAGATTATATTAATTAAAAAGTGATATAAGCTTAGTTTATTGTTTAACAGTATCTTTTTGTTTTTTATTTCCACCTAATAAACCGCCTAAAACATTTTTAACAGCGTCTTTAGTTGTGTTTGTTTTTGTAGAATCAGTTTTTGTTTTATTGTTACCAACAATATCATTTAAAACATCTTTAACCGTATTATTTTGTTGCTGTTTTACAGAGTCGGTTTTAGTTTTATTGCCTCCAATAACATTTCCAATTAAATCTTTGACTTTGTCTTTGCCTTGATTTAGTAGTTTTTGTTTTTCTATCTCAACAAGTTGCTTCGTTAAATTTGAAACACCACTTGTTAAATCGGTTTTTACTGTTGGACTCGTAAAACTTCCACCAATATTGGCAGTTATCGGAACAGTAATTTTGTTTACCTCACTATCATTTATTTTACCAATAAGTCTGTTTACCTCGCTACCTAAATATTTTGCAGGAACATTAAAAATAGCACTATACGCTAATGTTTTGTCAAAACCATGACTTCCCGAAACGGTAATGGCAATATCTTCATATTTTAGGTCAAAAGGTTTAACACTTACTTTGCCATTTGCGAATTCTAATTTTGTTTTTAAGTCTTTTAAATTCAGTTTATCAAAATCAATAAAGCTTAAGGCTCCTTCAAGTTTATTCATTAGCTCACCTTGGTCGTTACCAATTCTTGTAGCTAATAATTCTGCCAAAGCATTACCAGAAACGGTGCTTAAATTTGGTGAAAAATCATCATCTAAATCTCCAGATAAACTTATACCGGTGTTTAGTTTTCCTTTAAGTAATCCTGCAATGGGAGCAAGGTTTTGAAGTAGCTCTAAATCTTTAAAAGATTTTGCTATATCAAATCCATCAGCTCCTATAATCATGTTGAAAGTTGGTGTTTTATCTTTGGTTGAAACCTCTCCAGAAATAGATAATGCTCCATCAAAAATATTAGATTTCATATTTTGAAGCGTTGCTTTTTGATCTTTCAATAAAAGAGTTCCAGTAACATCTTTTAAATTTAAATTATCGTAAACGACTGTTTTTGCATGGGCATTAATAGTACAATCTAAAAAGTCGGGTATTTTTAACGATTCGGTATCACTTGTTGTTTTGTCTTCTTCTGAACTTTTATCTTCCGACATAAAATCACTCACTTTAAATAGGTTTGAGTTTACATCAAAATTTCCTTTTAAAGTGTTGTTGCTTAATAAAAATCCAAGTAAATTTTTAATTGTTCCTGTGGCGTTTAAATCGCTATCACCTGTTTTAGCTTTAAAATTATTTAATGATACAGTTCCTGGATTAAAGGACATACTTGCTTGTGAAATATGAATGGGATTAACAATATCTTCCGAAGAAAAAACAAAATCAGTAATACTTGCAGAACCATTATTTTTAATGCGTTCATATGCATTGGTTTCAATTGCTTTCATATCAAAAGCAGTATTTAATTTTGCCTTCAATATACCTGTAAGCGCATTTTCTAATTCAATAGGATAGGCTTTGGTTATGTTAGCTAAATTTAAAACACCATCAATATTTGCATTTACTAGCATGTTTTTTGTGATGTTTTTTAAAGTTGCAGAAGATTTAAAAACATCATTATCAATTTTAAAATTTAACTTTTCGATATTTACATAGGTGTCATCTAGATTTCCTGTTGTGTTTTTAATTGAAGTATTTATGGAAATGTTTTCAACACGTTTTGGTAGATCTGGGTATTTAAATGATGCGTTGTTTGAAGTTATATTGATATCTAAATTAGGAATGGTTTCATCCGAATTTATTCCTTTTATAACGCCATTTACTTTAAAATCGCCAGTAGTTTGAACGTCTTCTATGTTTTTTGAATATTCTTTAGGTATTACCGCTAAGAAATTTTTGAAATCAGATTCTGGGTTTTCAAATGTAATATCTATGTCTTGTCCGTTTTCTAACAATTTTAAATATCCTTGAAATTCTAATGGCAATTGGTTAATGAAACCTTTGTTGTCTTTAAAGGTATAAACGCTGTTAGTAAGGTCTAAACCAATTATAGCATCTAATTTTATTGGGTTATTGTTTAAATAATTAGTGCTATCCATGGTAATACTAATGTTCGCATCACTTTTGGTGTTTAGCTCAGATTTATCAGTAGAAAAAACACCATTGCCTTTATGGTTAAGTTCTGAAATATGAACCAAAATATTAGCAGCTTCATCTATATAAGTAAAGGCGCTATTATTAATACTATAATCTTCTAAACTAAATGAAAAATTACCTTGGCTTGTTGGAGTTGTATTCGCATTTTTATCTTCTTTTGTAATGTCGTAATTATTGTTGCCAAATTTATCTGTTTTTAAGGTGATTAGAGCTTCGTCAACGTTTATAGAGTTAATAACAATAGGCTCGTCACTAGCGCTTTTAAACAGTTCTTTTATAGACATGGTGAACGAAATGTCTTTAGCAGTCGCAAAGGTTTCGTCTTTAAAAGGTTCAAAATTAGTAATGGTCAAATCACTTACGCTTACATGCGCTTGCGGAAAACTTTTAATAAAACTTAAACTAACATCGCTAAATTCTACTTGGGCGTTTACGTTTTCGTTTATAAAACGTTTCACTAGGTCTTTAATTTGACCTTGAAAAGCAAAGGGAATAGCAATTAAAAGTGCAAAAATAATTAGAATGCTAATACTGAATATTTTTAAAGCTTTTTTCATGTGTTTTTAATTATTGTTTTTTAGCGGTCACTTGTAACATTCATTTAATTATTTCCTTGGGTGTTGAAAATTTAGATATGAATGTTTCAAGAATTTTATTTTTTCATTAGTAAGGATTTGGTCTTCTTTACTTTGAGGTTTACAAAGATATACGTAAAAATGACGATAAAAGCTTACGTATGCGTTAATCTATTGCTAAATTTTATTTAGAGTAAATCTATTTCTTCATTCACTTTTAAGTTGAAACGTTTTCTGAATAAATACACGCCTAAATATAAAAAAGGCGTGTCACAGGCAGCAATAATAACTTTAAAAAGAAATCCACTTATAAGTAAGCCTTTAAAGTTTACCCAATCAATAATACCAAAAGAACAAAGAAGTGTTACTATGGTTAAAGTATCTACAAACTGGGAAAACCAGGTTGAAAAATTATTTCGTAACCATAAATGCTTGCCTTTGGTTAAGCGTTTCCAGAAATGATAAATTTGTATATCTACAAATTGTGCAAATAAATAGGTAAGCATACTTGCAAAAACAGCAATTGCCGAATTACCAAAAACGGTATTAAACATGTGGTCTTTTACGTAAGACCATGAGGTTGCTGGCACATTACTAGCGGTATAAATAATTAGAAGTGAAAATAAAGAAGCGAAAATACCAGTAATAACAACATCGTTAGCACGTTTTTTACCGTAAATCTCACTTATCAAATCGGTTATTAAAAAGGTAATGGGATAAGGTAAAATACCAACGGAGATTTCAAAAAGCTTATTTCCAAAAATTTCAATATCGAACGGATACCAATAAAAGAATTTTTGAAAAATTAAGTTCGAAACTACTAACGAGGTTATAAATAAAGCACCTAAAAGGATGTAAATACGTTGTGCAGCAAGTTTATCTTTTAATGTCATACAATTTGTGAATAAATGTTTTTTGTCAGTTCGAGTGATGCGACGATAGGAGCATTGTATCGAGAACTAATGTTAACTAAACTTCTTTTTTGCTAAGTTAGGAAGCTTTTCAAATTCATTTTTAATTAAAGCTTCTTTTTTAGCCCTTGACCATTTTTTAATTTGTTTTTCTGTTTGTATTGCTAATTCAACATTCGTGAATTCTGCATAAAATTCTAAACTAATTGGTATGCGCTTGTAAGTATAACTATTTGGGTGTTTCCCTGATTGATGTTCTATAGTTCTCTTTGTTAAATTAGAAGTTATACCTGTGTAGTAAGTTTTATCAGAACATTTTAAAATATAAACATAATATACTTTCATATTTAAAGAAATATAGCTTCTCGATACAATTCCGATAAAAAAATCGAAATTACTCGAAGTGACATTCGATTTCTCATTATGGTGTCAGTTAGAGCGATATGACATAAGAATATTGTATCAAGACAATTTGTGAATAAATAGCTTCTGTAAATATAAAGTAAACCATTTACTTTTCATTATTTTGCTTTTCTATGGTGAAACCAACAACATATTATATAGCATTAGGAAGTAATAAAGGCGATAAATTGAAAAATTTACAAGACGCCGTAGATGTTATTTATATGCGTATAGGGAATATTAAACTGATTTCTAAAGTTTATAAATCGCCAGCTTTTGGGTTTGAAAGTGACGATTTCCTTAATTGTTGTTTGGTTTTAGAAAGTGATTTTCAACCTCAAGAGGTGCTTGATAATTTGCTGGATATTGAAACTCAATTGGGAAGAACACGAAGTGAAGATGCTGGTTACGAAGCCAGAACTATAGATTTGGATATTGTTTTAGCTGAAGATGAAATTATCGATACTAAAACCTTGCAAGTGCCACATCCTGAAATGAGTAAGCGCAAGTTCGTGTTGTTGCCGCTTAGCGATATCGCTCCAAAAGTAAAGCATCCAAAATTTGAAAAAGAGGTATCTGTTTTATTAAATGAAAGTGAAGATACATCGGTTTTAGAGCCTATTAAAATCGGGTTAAAAAACCCAAATATGGCTTGCAATTTAGCGAAGTATAATTACATCGCAATTGAAGGTAATATAGGTGCTGGAAAAACCAGTTTAGCAACGAAAATAGCACAGGATTTTAATGCGAAACTGATTTTAGAACGCTTTGCCGACAATCCGTTTTTGCCAAAGTTTTACGAAGATCCTCAACGTTATTCGTTTCCTTTAGAAATGTCTTTTCTTGCAGATCGGTATCAGCAAATTTCTGACGATTTATCGCAACTCGATTTATTTAAAGATTTTATTGTAAGTGATTATGATGTGTTTAAATCACTCATATTCTCTAAAATCACCTTGCAAGATGATGAGTTTATGTTGTACCGAAAACTCTTTTATTTAATGTATAAAGAGTTGCGGAAACCAGATTTATACGTGTATTTATATCAAAATACAGAACGCTTACAAGCCAATATTAAAAAGCGCGGACGCGATTATGAGCAAAATATTGCCGATGATTACCTTGAAAAAATAAACACAGGCTATTTAGAGTTTTTAAAAACACAAACCGATTTTAACGTTAAAATTATTGATGTTTCTGATAGAGACTTTCTTCAAAACCGAGCCGATTATTTATGGGTTTTGAGTGAGATTTGCGGGGAGTGATTGGAGTTGCTTTTATCGGTTATTTATATGAAATGTTACGTGTTTGAGTGCGAGGATTTTTCGAAGGAAAATCAGAAGCTAGCAAACGAGCAATTAACATTGGTTTAGCTAAATTAGAAATTTTTTATGCATGGTGTTACCAAACGTTATTTATTTCTGTTAAACGGAGGCAATTCGCCAAATTCTTGTTCGTAATTGTTTAATAGTTCTTTTTCTTTTAAATGAATTTCCTCATATCCATTTAATTCAATTTCCAAATGCTGAAATTGAAATTTGCTTTTAATTAAGTCCGAATTTTTATATCTAATACCGCATTCATGATTTTCAGAGTAATAATCTGGGGAAATGGATTTTTTTAAATTAATAACTCTGTCTAAAAAGGAAGTTGCCTTTCCAATATACAAAATTCCGTTCGGGTCAGTTTTTAAAAGTCAGATTCTATTTTGTACCATAATTGAGAATCAGAAATTTTATACTTTTTTGAAGTCATTTGCTATTTGTTTTTTATTGCGGAAACTATTTTGTTAGTTCTTCTGTCCGCATACATTCTATTCAAAGCTGATATTGCCCAAATACTTGCAGGAATCCAACCAATAAATGTAATTTGCAGGATTAAACAAACAATTCCTGCTCCAATTTTTCCCTGAAGCATTAGAGAAAGCCAAGGAAGAAATAATGCTAAAATATATCTCATAATTTTTAAATTTAGTTATTCGGTTCTAATGTGTGGTAATATTTGAAATATAAATCCGTTTTTAATGTTTATATGTGCTAATAAGCGAATTTAAATTTTTTAAACTTTAGAATCAAGTTAAATTGTATATAAAAACTTTCAAGAGAAACAATTGTCATTCCTGCGCAGGAATGACAAAAAAGGTTTAGATTAAAACATAGAGGTTATTTAAAATACTCTAAACAAAGTCGTCAAAATTCGTCCTTTTCCATTTTCTAGAACATATTCATTAAGTTGTTTTTGTTCTTTAATTTTTAAATTAAAAGGAGACTTTAATATATTAACACCACTGTTTTGTTTTATTCTAATACCTTGCCCAGAAATAATGTCTTTGTTAGGTGTAAAGTCTCCCAGCGGGATGTGTTCTGTTAGAATAATGTATTTGTAAGCGCTTAATTTTTTTGTTATATCTTCTATGTCTTTATTAGACAAATGCTGTAATACTTGTCGTAATATAATACAGTCTCCAGATGGAAGTTCATCTTCTATAATATCTAAACAATAAAACTCTAAATTGTTTGCTTTGTATAATGTTTTGTTTCTGTTTATAAGGCTTTCAACAATATCTACAGCAATATACTTTTTCGCATATTTAGTGAGTTGTTTTCCAATATTAAAATCGCCACAACCTAAATCGCAAACCACTAAGGTGTTATTGTGAGATTCTAAAAATGCTATAATAACTTTTAAATAGGGATTTATAATTTCTGGATTATGTGAACCTGCGCCAGAATAAAAATCGAATTGGTTTCCTCCCCAAAGATGCATGTCGTAAATCTGGTTCATGGCATCTTTGGTTGGCCAAGGCGTCTTTATTTTTTTTGTCACTTAATATATTCTTCTATAAACGAAATTATAATTTTTAAGCCTTAGAGTCAAGTAAAACTTAGTAGTTTCTTCAGTAGTAAAAAGAATTCGCATTCAGTATAAGTCTTTTTATGATAAATAGTTAAGTATTGTAAATGTATTGCTATTTAAATTCACAATCTTTAAAAGTAATATCGTTAACTTTTCCAGTTATATTTTTTGTTTTTAACTCAGCACCATTCAAATTAAATAGCACATTTTCAAAAGCTATATTTGTACCATTAAGAACATTTATTAAAGAATCTGGTGTTTTTATACTGGTATTTTTAATGTTTATATTTTTAGCATCATTTATAATAATAAGATTAGAGCAGTTTGCATCTACATTATCTATGGTTAAGTTTGTTAGCGGTGATTCTGGAATGCCGTATACTTTTAAAAAATGTGTGCCATTTTCAATAATAATATTCGATATGCTAATATTTTTGTAAAAAGGAGTTAAGCTATTTACGTCTCTTATGGGTAATCTTTCTGCTAATTCGCCAACATAAGCAGGTGTGCCTAACATATCCCATTTAATACATGTAGCTTTAAGGTTCATTCGGATTCTATCATAATACAAATTTTCGCCACCGCCGCCTCTTGGTCGTCTGGTTTTAAATCGGATACCTACACCAGTGCCATCAAATACACAATCGTGTACATATAAATTACGAATCGTTCCTGCTGTTTCGCTTCCGCAAGTTACACCACCATGTCCCTTTAATGCTAGACAGTAGCGAACTACAATGTTTTCGGTAGCTTTATTTACTTTTAAACCATCTTCACCACGTCCAGATTTCATGGTAAATGCGTCGTCGCCAGTACTTAACGTGCAATATTCAATAAGGACATTTTTTGAGGATTCTATATCGATACCATCACCACGAGGAATGCCTACAGAATTTACAGAAACCCCTCTTATAATGACATTGTCGCAATACACGGGGACAATATTCCAGAATGCTGTATTTTCTAAAGAAATACCTTCTATATACACCTTTTTGCAATTAATAGGCGATATGAATTTTGGTGGAAGTATCCAGTCTTCTTTTGATCCGTCATGAATACGTTCTCTAGCAGGTTTGTTTAAATTTACAAGGCTTTCAATGGCTTTCGTATATGAACGTGCTTTTATTTCGCCATTGTAAGGCCCTATGAGTTTTCCTTTTCCCGTAATGGCTATATTTTCTTGGTTGTTGGCATAAATACAAGACGCAAGCGACATAACCTCTAAGCTTTCAACACGCGTAAATACAGCGGGCTGATAATCTTTTACATCGGTACTAAATGTTAATACAGCACCATCTTCAAGATGTAGATTGACATTGCTTTTTAAAGCAATACGCCCTGTTTTCCATTGGCCTTGAGGTATAACAACTGTTCCGCCACCTAATGCACTTAGTTCATCTATCGAATTTTGAATATGGGTTGTAACCAATTTTGAGGTATCAGCATCTCGATCTAAAATATTGATGCTTCTATCTGGAAACGTAGGTTTTTCAAATGCAGGCATTTCAAAAGGAGCAGATACAGGAGCAATCGTGTCTGGTAAAACCAATTGTCCTACTTGTTCTTTGGTAGGGATTGATTCAAGTTTACTATAATCTACTCCAGAAATAGTGTCGTTTTTACAATTAAAAAATACTACAATTGAAATTAAGGCAAGAAAAGGTCTCATTTTAAGAGGTGCGTTTAGTTTTAGAAAGATAAAACTATGCTTTTAAAAACTAAATAGATAATTGTTTTGTTCAATGGTTTATTTTATAAGCATAAAAGGATAGAGATTTTAGTACTAAGTATTTAATTTATTAGCTTTTCAACTTGCTAAAAATATCCCAGATAACAATTCCAGCACTTACCGAAATATTAAGAGAATGTTTCGTTCCAAATTGAGGAATTTCAATAACAACATCGCTAGTACTAACCACATCTTGAGCAACGCCTTTTACTTCGTTACCAAATACTAAAGCATATGTAGAATCTGCTTCAGGTTTAAAATCATTTAGCATGGTGGCATTTTCAGCTTGTTCTATAGAACATATTTTAACGTTTTCAGATTTTAATTTTTCAATTAAATCTATGGTGTTTTCAGCATATTCCCAATCTACGGTTTCGGTACTGCCTAAAGCTGTTTTGTGTATGTCTTTATGTGGCGGGATTGCTGTTATTCCGCAGAGATAAATCTTTTCAATTAAAAAGGCGTCACTGCTTCTAAATACCGAACCAATATTGTTTAAACTTCTAATGTTGTCTAGAACAATAATAATGGGTGTCTTTTTTGCGTCTTTAAAAGCATCAACACTTAATCTATCTAATTCGTTATTTTTCAGTTTCCGCATGTTACAAATATCCAAAAAAAAACTCCCTTTTTAAAAGGAAGTTTTCAATATGATTTTTTAAAATAGAAATTATTTTTCAGCCTCTACAACAGGAGGATTAACTTTACCTTTTATATGAAGTACTTTTGTAGGTGCATTAACGGCATTTGAAATTAAAGTAACGCTTTTTGAAAAAGCTCCTGTTCTGTTAGTAGCATATTTTACTTTAATTACAGAAGATGCTCCTGGAGCAATAGGTTCTTTAGGCCAAGTAGGAACAGTACATCCACAAGATCCTTTGGCATTTGTAATTACTAAAGGGGCATTACCTGTATTAGTGAATTTAAATTCTCTATTTCCATCAGAATTATTCTCTATAGTTCCGTAATCTATAGTTTCTGTTTCAAATTTAATTTTAGCACCATCTTTATTAGTAACAGTTTTTTCAATAGGTGTTGTTTTTGCAGCGGTTTGGGCAATACTTATGGTTGTCATACCAAGTAAAGCAAAGCTTAATAAAATTACTTTTTTCATGTTTGAATGGGAATATTATATTAATATGTATATCAAAACTAAGAAAACTTATTTGATCTCATAGATATTAGCAAGTAGAATTTTATTTTTAACATAATTTTATAACATCTTTTGAATTGACTAAATTCGCCAAGAGACAAAATCTGAATTAAAATTTTACTTTTTTGACAGCAAAAACCAAAACTAAGAAGGAAACACCGTTAATGAAACAGTATAATGCGATTAAGGCTAAATACCCTGATGCTTTGTTGTTATTTCGTGTCGGCGATTTTTATGAAACCTTTGGTGAAGATGCTATTAAAACAGCAGGTATTTTAGGTATTATTTTAACAAAGCGAGGTGCTGGTAGTGAAAGTGAAATTGAGTTAGCAGGGTTTCCGCACCATTCTATAAATACCTATTTACCTAAACTGGTTAAAGCAGGACAGCGCGTTGCCATTTGCGATCAGTTAGAAGACCCAAAACAAACTAAAACCATCGTAAAACGTGGAGTTACCGAATTGGTAACACCTGGAGTTGCTTTAAACGATGAGGTTTTGGTTTCAAAATCTAATAACTTTTTGTGTTCTGTTTATTTTGATAAAAAATATATTGGTATTTCGTTTTTAGATATTTCTACAGGAGAATTTTTAACCTCTCAAGGAAATGTTGAATATATAGATAAGCTATTACAAAACTTTAGTCCGAGTGAGGTCTTGGTTTCTAAACAAAAGCGAAGCACTTTTAGCGACACGTTTGGTGACGATTTCCATACGTTTTATATGGAAGATTGGGTTTACCAGACCGATTATGCATACGAAACTTTAATAAAACATTTTGATACTAAAACCTTAAAAGGTTTTGGTATTGAAGATTTACATGAAGGCATTATTGCATCAGGATCTATTTTACATTATCTAGGCGAAACACAGCATAATAAATTACAACATATTGCTTCTATTTCTAGAATTGCAGAAGATGATTATGTGTGGATGGATAAATTCACTATTAGAAATTTAGAGCTTTATAATTCTACCAATAATAATGCGGTTACCCTTTTAAATGTTATTGATAAAACCATTTCGCCTATGGGCGGACGACTTTTAAAACGTTGGTTAGCGCTGCCTTTAAAAAACGTTGAAAAAATAAAGCAACGCCACGAAGTGGTTAGTTTTTTAACTAAGGAAAATACCGTACTTCAAAAAATTCAAAATCATATTAAGCTTATTGGCGATTTAGAACGGTTAATTTCTAAAGTAGCCACAGCAAAGGTAAATCCGCGTGAAGTTATTCAGCTTAAAAATTCTTTAGAAGCTATTGTGCCTATTAAGGCATTGGCATCAAATTGCAATAACGACTCTTTAAAAATTATTGGAGATACGTTACAAAGTTGTGAAGTGCTTCGCGAAAAGATAAAGGAAACACTTAATGAAGAAGCGCCTGTAAATGTTTTAAAAGGGCATAGTATTGCTGCTGGGTTTTCTGTTGAATTAGATGAATTAAGAGGTTTGTCTAAATCTGGGAAAGATTATCTTGATAACATGCTAAAGCGTGAAAGTGAACGGACAGGTATTACATCACTTAAAATAGCATCTAATAATGTATTTGGATATTATATTGAAGTACGTAATAGCCATAAAGACAAAGTACCAGAAGAATGGATTAGAAAACAAACTTTGGTGAATGCAGAACGTTATATTACCGAAGAACTTAAAGAATACGAAGCCAAAATTTTAGGTGCCGAAGACAGAATTCAAGCCATTGAGCAACAATTATTTTCAGAATTAGTAAGTTGGTTAAGTCAGTATATAAAACCAGTACAACAAAATGCGTTCTTAGTAGGGCAATTAGATTGTTTGTGTGGGTTTGCACAATTAGCAAAAGACAATAAGTATGTGTATCCTATTATCGATGATTCTTTCGATTTAGATATTAAAGATGGTCGACATCCTGTTATTGAAAAACAACTACCAATAGGTGAAGCCTATATTGCTAATAATGTGTTTTTAGATAGAAGTGCTCAGCAAATTATCATGATTACAGGACCTAATATGTCTGGTAAGTCGGCTATTTTGCGCCAAACAGCCTTAATTGTGTTACTCGCTCAAATGGGTAGTTTTGTTCCTGCAAAGGAAGCGAGAATCGGTTTGGTAGATAAAATTTTTACTAGAGTAGGAGCCAGCGATAATATTTCGATGGGAGAATCTACATTTATGGTAGAAATGAATGAAACAGCCTCTATATTAAATAATATTTCAGATAGAAGTTTAGTATTGTTAGATGAAATTGGTCGTGGTACGAGTACTTATGATGGTATTTCTATAGCTTGGGCTATTAGTGAATATTTACATGAACATCCTGCAAAACCGAAAACGCTTTTCGCAACACATTACCACGAGCTTAATGAAATGAGTGAAACATTTGAACGCATTAAAAATTTCAATGTTTCGGTAAAAGAATTAAAAGACAATGTGCTTTTTTTACGGAAGTTAGTTGAAGGAGGCAGCGAGCATAGTTTTGGTATTCATGTGGCAAAAATGGCGGGTATGCCACAACAAGTTTTACGTCGTGCTAATCAAGTTTTAAAGAAATTAGAGAAGTCGCATTCTAGTGAAGAGCTTACAGATAAGGTGAAATCGATACAAGATGAGATGCAACTCAGTTTTTTTAATTTAGACGATCCTTTACTTGAAAATATTAAAGAGGAAATATTACACATTGATATTGATACACTTACGCCCGTTGAAGCGCTAATGAAATTAAATGAAATTAAGCGTATGTTGGTTAAGAAAAAGTGAGCTTAAAAATAATTTCATTTATTTTTAAAAAAGGCTTTGCAGTTTCTATAAAAGTTTTAAATTTGCATCCGCAATAGCGATGTTGCTTCGTTCATTAAAAGACTGCGAAAGTAGCTCAGGGGTAGAGCATCACCTTGCCAAGGTGGGGGTCGCGGGTTCAAATCCCGTCTTTCGCTCTGATACTTTTTAAAATATACCAAGCTGAAGTGGTGGAATTGGTAGACACGTTGGACTTAAAATCCAATGTCCATTAGGACGTACGGGTTCAAGTCCCGTCTTCAGTACAAAGCCTTATCTTTTATTAGATAAGGCTTTTTTTGTTTTTATATGTTTGTTTTGTGATTTACAGGAGTTTTTTAAGCCAGAATTTTGTTTGCATTAGAATTGTTCAATGTACTCGATTCATTTTACTTTGTCTTATAATAGTCTTGTAGAATGTAAAATGCTTTTTTCTTAACACCTTTTTCTGAAATTAAACCTTTTCGGTTCCATCCGTCTTGTATATCTGGTAATTGTCTAAGGGGAGACATGAAGTCGACTAAAATCCAAGGAGTCATACCAGCCAATCCATCTATCTTATTAAACATTGCAAGGTTCTCTATATATAAATTTTCTTGATATTCTTCGCTCCATCTGGTAAGTTTGTCTGCATAAAACCCTTGAAGAGCTCCACCACCAAATTCGCTAACTATTATGGGTTTATTAGCACTTGATGTAATTGTTTTTTTTCTACACTCTTCAGGTAAACCTCCGTACCATCCTAAATATTCATTAAAGCTAACAATGTCGAGATATTTCATAATAGGATCACTAACGGTATAGTGGTTTTCAGGATTTCCATCACCTGCCTGATCTTTTTTACAGGCAGCACTTAGTAAGCGTGTATTATCTAAAGATTTGACATGTTCTGCTATCGCTTTTAAGAATTCGTTTCGAGCTTTTGTTGGTGTTGTTTCATTAGCTATTGACCAGATAATTGAGCTCGCCCTGTTGTAGTCTCGATTTATAAGCTCGGTATATTGTTTTTTTGCTTTTAGAAGAACTTTTGGATTGTCCCATTCAATACCCCAATATAAGGGTAATTCTTCCCAAAGCATTATTCCCATTTCGTCTGCTAATCTAACAATGTTTTCTTGATGTGGGTAGTGTGCTAAACGAATAAAGTTACATCCTAATTGTTTTGCCCATCCTAAGACCAATTTTGCATCATCTATAGAGTTGGCTCTGTCTCTACGAAGTGGATTCTCATCATGAAGAGAAATACCTTTTAAGAATACAGGATTGCCATTTAATAATATTTGCTTGCCTTTTGTATCAATGGTTCTAAATCCTATCCTATCATTAATTTTTTCAGTTTCAGTTTCAATAGAAACCTTATATAGTTTTGGAGTTTTTGGAGACCATAGGTCAAGATTTTTAACACTAATAGTAAAGTTACAAGTGCCAGTTGAATCAACAATAATCTCTTTGTTAACTTTTAATTCAGGTATAATAACTTTAACTTTTTGAGAAAATGTTCCTCCTGTAAGGGTTAAACTTCCATCAATTTGTTTGGTTTTGAGATTAAGTGTCGATTTATTAAGTGACAGAAAATAATTGGAAACAAATGCAGTTGGTACTTCTAATAGTTTAACATCGCGTGTTATTCCTCCATGGTTAAACCAATCAGTAACTTTTGCTGGTATCTGATCTTTCGAGCGGGTATTGTTTACTCCTACTATTAAATAGTTGTCTCTTTTTTTAATGAGATGTGTTACTTCGTAGCAAAATGGGGTAAAACCACCTTCGTGTTCACCTAGAATCTCTCCGTTAAAAGTAATAGTACTATTGTAATTGGCAGCCCCTAAGTAAATATAATAGCGTTTGTCTTTAGCAATGTTTTCTTTATCAAAAGTCTTACGATACCATATACTACCTTCGTAATATAGAAGCTCAGGTTTTTGAACATTCCAACCTCCAGGAACCCAAAGTGTTTGTGCAGAATCAAAACTATATTCCACTCTGTCTGTTTTATCCTTTTGTTTTATGTTTTTATAAAGTGGCATAAAACCAATTTGTCCAGTTTCATAAGGATCCATTACATATTTCCACTTACCGTTTAAACTGGTAAAAGTTCTGTTTTGTGTATTGGAAATAAATACTTCTTGACTATTTACTTGAGATATATTTGTAAGTAATGATAGTAAAAAAAATAATATGGAATTTTTAATTTTAGGCATAGTGTATAAATTAAGATGTTACAAATAGATGAGTTAAGTTATTTGGTTTTCTGATGTTTATAAGGCTGATATACACAGAACGAACTCAGTTTTTTATAGCATGGTCAATTGGAATATTTTGACCTGACCATATTTTCTTTTGAGTCCAAGCTTGGTAGGGTGCGTTCCAAAACTCATTATTTGATGGTAAACCAAGAATTAAAAATGCTTCAGAACATAAATATAAACTACCAGTAGAGATGTATCCTTCGCCAATATTTGGTTGATGACCATATAAGCCAATTTGAAGCCATCCATTTTTATCGAAAGTATCAGGTGCATTTATTTGATTTTGAACCATAGTAAATAACGCAGAACGTACTTGAGCTGGAGTAACTTCTTTTGATAATTCTTGCCAAAGAGCTATTTGAGATAATAATTGAAATGCCCCAAATCTATATGCTAACGATCTGCCAATAGGAGGGTAAGTACCATCAGGAGAAATTAATCGTTCTTGAATAGCGGCATAGCGTTTAGCTCGTTTTAATGCTACATCATAATCCTTTTTGACTTTTTTGTCTTTTTCATTTAAGACTTTTAATATATCAAGAATCATAGGTTGAATTACGAAACTGTTATAATAATCCCAATGAAAATCAGGTCCGTCACCATACATACCGTCTCCTAAATACCATTCTTTATGTTTGTTTAATGGATAGTCTAATCGCATCATATCGGCTCCAGCATCAAACTTAAGTAATGCAGCTTCTACCATACCAGAAAAAAGTAACCAGTTGCTATAATATGGTTTTATAACTCTTGTAGATTTTAAAGCATTAATTACATTTTGTTTTGTTGTTTCGTCTAAAGGTTCCCACAATTGTTTTGGTGCTCTAATTAATGCTTGAGCAAAAAAAGCAGCATCAACTAAAGGTTGTTTATCATTGTTGAAATTCATAAAATCTGCAGCTTCAGGATTAGTTGCATTATGAATACTTTGTTGCGCTAAAGCAATATATTTTGCTCTTAATTTACCTTCTGGGGTTTTATCTGGACCCAATTCTAACCATGGCGCCATACCAGAAAGTAATCTTCCAAATCCCTCCAAATACGTTACATGTGTACGATCATCCCAAGCACCTGGAGATTTTTCAACAGGCATCAATTTTTTTAATTTATTTTTACTTAATGCAGTTAATAGAGGGTCGCCTATTTTAATTAATGAAGACACAAAAAATTCTCTGACCTCAATTGGAGTATCTTCTTGTAATTTGTTTTCTTGAGAATATGTCTTGTTTACAACTAGTAGCAAGGTTACTAGTATTATTATGCTGTTTTTAAATTGATTGACCATTTATATGATTGTTTTTTTGTTGATTATTGTAGCTATTTTTATTTTAAAAATCTATACATTTCACTTGCAGCTAATAAAAAAGCACCAACACCAAAGTCTGCCGTAGAATTAACATCTACAATTTGCCCAGGAATTGCTCTTTCTCCAATAGGTTGTACATAGCCAACTCTACCTTCATCTTGAAGTGCTACTTCTGTTAAATACTTCCAACTTTTCTCAATTATAGGTATATATGTTTTCTTATCTAAAATGCCGTTATTAACGCCCCATAAATAGCCATAAGTGAAGAATGCCGTCCCGCTAGTTTCTGGTCCTGGTGCGTGGGCTGGATCTAGGATACTTCGTGTCCAATACCCTTCTGGTTGCTGCGCTTCTTTTAAAGATTTTGCCATCGCTTTATAGCGTGTTATATACTCTTCACGATATTTCGCATCTTTAGGTAAATCTTGAATAACTTTAGCTAAACCTGCAAAAACCCAACCATTTCCTCGTGCCCAAAAGTCTTTTTTGCCATTTGCACTTTTATGTTTTGGATATACATATTTTGCATCTCTAAAGTAAATTTGTGCTTCTTCATCGTACATAATACTGTTAGAATAGCTTAAATACTCATGTAGTTTTTCTAAATAAAGCACGTTACCAGTGACGTTATATAATTTAGTCATTACAGGCATTACCATATAAAGTCCATCTGCCCACCACCAGTAATCATTCGCATCAGTACTCATTTGGTATTCCATGACTTCACGTGCACGTTGTATTTTTTCTGGGTCTTTTTGCCCTTCTAAATTATAAATATCAATATACGTTTGAAAGCAAATTTGCCAATCTCCAAAAAGCACGTGGTCATCTGTTTCACCATAGGTATATTTCCATTCAGATTGGTTATCAGACTTGGCACCTTTGTAATCGTTTTTTTCTGCCCAAGCTTTTGAATACTCTAAGAAATCTTGATTACCTGTCACTTTGTAAGCTTCAATATTGCCTGTGTGATATGCTGCAGGATTCCAAAAAGCACGATCTGGTTCAGGATTGGTTTTCTGCCAATGTGTATTTACTTTATTAATGATGTTTAAAACACTCTCTTTATTTTGGGGAATACTACTGGTTTTTTCAGCAGATGCTACGTTTGTTTTCTTCTTATCTATAGAATTACAAGCATAGAATAAAATTAAAACTAGTGATAAAAGACTAATTAGTTTACTGTTTTTCATTTTTTTTTGAATCTATTATTTTGGTAATTTATTTAATTGTAAAACACTTACTGTTGTTGGTGGTTTTTGAGCTAATCCTTCCCCATCTATTTGAGTAACCTCTTGTAAAAAAACGTTCAATTTATGATGATTTCTCCATAGATTAATGTCATAGTTAGGCTCCCATTGACCTAGAGATCTCTTGGTTAAATCTAAAATTTTCCAGTTGTTTTTTTTATTTAAATTACGGTACGCCAATGATATTTTATTGTTTCTTTCTTCATCTCTAAAAAGCAAATAAACTAACTTATTTGAATCTTCATTATCAATAAGAATATCAGGTCTTGAAATTGGAATTTGTTTTGTGCCACCTCCGCCTAAATAAAAAGCTGTTTTTCGGAAGCCTGTGTTTTGTTTTTTCCATTCTCCATTATCTAAATATACTATTTGAAACTGTGGATTTGCATTTTCGCTCCAATAAGAAACAATATAAGGATTCCCTTGCTTATCTATAGTCATAGCAGTTTGATTTATTAAACTACTTTTTTGTGGAATTCTCCAAGCGAGTTCTGCCGTTTCTATGGTTATTGGTAAAATATATCTTTCTCCTGTAGATTTTTGCCAAGTAATACCCCCGTCTTTAGATTGTGCATAGCATAAATCATGATTGGTTGATACATCCCAACTTTCTCGCCAAACCCATGACAAATGAATAACACCGTTATCATCTATACAGGCTTGCCAATAGGCGCTTCTATTTCCTTCACCATTTAACAAGTTTTGTTGTATTTGAGTCCACTCTCCACTTTTTATATCATACGAATTAATCACCATATTTCCTCTTCCTGAAGCTCCTGAACGATAAAAGAAAAGCAGATTTCCATCAGGTAGATTATAAAATTGAGGATAGGTGACTTTTAATTCTTCACGACCTGTCATGGAAACTTCTTTCTCCAATTCTAAGCCTAAAGGTGTTTTACTTTTAGCATACCTAAGTTTGGTGTCATGATGATCCCAACTTACATGCAAATACCCATTTCCATCAACAGCAATACTAATTGAATTATGGGCATCAGAAACATTACCTTTATAAAACGTTTTAACTTTTTCCCAGTTCTTTGTGTTTATTTTTCGTTTTCCGAGAACTAAAAAACCATCAGCATCATAGTAAGCAATGAATTGATAATCATTAAAAGTTGTTAAGGCATTTTTTCTGAATTTAACAGTATTAACCGAATTATTTGACCACCCTAATCCAATAGTTGTTTGTTTAACTTTTCCAGTTTTACATCCAAAAACAAGAAACAGTAAACTGTAAATGATGCTATTAAATATTTTTCTATTTTTTGTCAATCTCTTTTTTTTAACCATTATAAAAATGTAAAATTATTTATCAATAAAGTTAGTTTTCATAATTTAAAATATTGGTACAATTAAAAAGGAGTATTTATATTTTTTATCTAATAATTTATATTCATTATGAGTTTGTGCTCCCCAACTGGTATCACCTCCAACACCCATTTGTTTAAAATCTATATTTAAAGAGGTTAGATCTCTTGTTTTTACATCAATAGTGTGCCTGTTTTTAACAATATCACCTTCTCTTTGTCTGCCATCCGTTCTTTCTAATGATTCAAAATCTTCCATTATAGAATGATGTGCACTAAAATCTACAGTAGGAATCCCATAAATTTTTATTCCTTTACCATCGTTGTTTGTAAGACTCATCCATCTAACATCACTTTTATTTCCATTTTCTTGTGGACGGATATATTCCCAATTAAAATCTTCAACTAAACCTTTAAAAATAGCAATTTTTGCTCCTGATTTTCTATCCCAATAGTTTTCATAAGGACCTTTACCATACCAGGAGATATTGTCAAATTCTTTTAGTAATTGAATGTTTAAACCTACTCTTGGTATATCGGGTAAATTGTCTTGAGTTTTTTCAAAAGTATTATCTACTAAAATAGCGCCATCTCCTTTAATTGTATAATTAGTTTGAAATGTAGCTATTTTATTATTTTTTTCATTCAATAAATCAAAGTTGACAGAAACTAAAGTATTGGAATTTTGCATCTTAGCATTTATACTTCTTACTTTTCTGTTTTTGCTTGCATAGCGCCAAATGCTACTTTTTTTATGTAAATCATTACCAAAATCATTATCAATAGGTGCTCTCCAAAAGTTTGGTGTAAAACCATTTTCATCTTTTATAATGTTTTCACCTTCTTTAAAACTCAAATTTGTTAATATTCCTGTTTCTTTATTGAATAAAATATTGACATTAGCATTACTAACTTGAATGGTTTTTTCAGTATCAGAAATGATTATTTCTTGATTGGATTTTACACTGTTTAGTGGTTTTGGGGTATTTAAAATAAATTGTTCCCAAGCTATTTCATGATTATTAGGAATCAATCCTTTTTCTGTTTTAGTGAATGCAGAAATTGTTAAAATTAATTCTTTTGAAGCATCAAAATTATCAGGAGATTTTATATCAAGTATTCCTTTCTCTGAAGGAGCTACACTAAAGTTTTCTATGGTTTCAGTGAGAACCATTTCTCCATCCAATTCAAATGTATATTTAAAGTTGAATTGGCTTAAATTAGTAAAGTCGAAATTGTTTTCTACTTCGTAGTTTCCTTTATTATTTTTAAATTTAATATTTTGATATACTTTTTTAACTTCCCATAAAGAAGGTTTTGGTTCTCTATCAGGATTAACAAGACCATTTAAACAAAAATTACCATCTGAAGGCACATCTTCCGGACCAAAATCGCCTCCATATGCCCAATATTCTGTTCCGTCTTCAGTCTTTTTAATCAAGCCTTGATCTACCCAATCCCAAATAAAGCCACCTTGTAGTACGGGGTATTCTTCTATAACATCCCAATAATCTTGTAAATTTCCAACACTGTTCCCCATAGCATGTGCATATTCACACATAATATATGGTCTGTCTGTATGTGTTTGTGCGTAATTTTCTAATCTGCCTATACTTGGATACATAGGACAAACAATGTCTGTATTTCTATTTAAACCAGCTTGCTCAAATTGTACTAACCTTGTGGTATCTCTTTGCTTAATCCAATCATAACCATCATAAAATACTTTTCCGTTACCACATTCGTTTCCTAAAGACCAAATAATAACTGATGGGATGTTTTTATCACGTTCTACCATGTTCTTTATTCTATCTATGTGAGCGGCTTCCCATTCTGGTAAATAAGCTACATGTTTTGACTCATCAAATGGTGATTGATTGGTGGCTCCCATACCATGAGATTCTATATTTGCCTCGTTTACAACATACAAACCATATTCATTACACAGTTTGTAAAATGCTTCTGGTTGTGGATAGTGTGAGGTTCTTACAGCATTGATATTAAACATTTTCATGGTTTTAATATCTTTCAACATCGTTTCTTTATCTACATAATGACCTGTTTTATCATGATGTTCATGTAAATTAACACCTTTTACTAAAATTGCTTTTCCATTTACTAATAATTGACCGTTTTTTATTTCAACTTTTCTAAATCCAACTTCAGTTCCTACACGTTCAATAATGTTATCTGAATCATCTATAAGACTTATAACAAGTTGATATAAATATGGTTTTTCAGTATTCCATGTATTTACATTTTCAATAGTATTTTCAAAATGAATAGAAGTTGACTTATTTACTGATTTAGCATTGTTTAATATCTCTTTTCCTTCATTATCAAAAAGCTGTATTTGAACAGAAATAGTACTTTCAATGTTGTTTAAGATATCTACATCTAATGCATATTTACCATCTTTATAATTGTTTAAAAGATTGGCTTGAGACCAAAAATCTTTAACGTGGTTTTTTTCACGAGCTAATAAATATACATCTCTTGTAATACCGCTTAATCTCCAAAAATCTTGATCTTCTATATAACTAGCATCAGACCATCTATAAATTTCTACAGCTAATTGGTTTTCTCCTTCTACAATGTAATTTGAGATATTAAATTCAGCAGGTGTTTTACTATCTTCACTATAGCCCACTTTTTCTCCATTTACCCATATATACATGGCTGAACTTACGGCTCCAAAATGTAAAATCACATTTTTTTGTAATTGCTCTTTTGAAATCTTAAAAACGGTACGATAAGAACCAACCGGATTATAATCAGGTTGAATTTTTGGAGGAGTTTTATCATGCGGATATTTAACATTGGTATAAATAGGAATGTCAAAGTTTTGAGTTTCCCAATTCCCTGGAACTGTTATGTCTTTCCAATCGGAAATATCATAATCTGTTTTAAAAAAGTAAAAAGGTCTTTCTGAAGGGTTGATGGCTAAATTAAATTTCCAAGTGCCATTCAAAGAGTTGTAATAAGGTGACTTTGTTGCATCATCTTCTATTACTTGTTTTACAGTTTGGTATGGAATAAATGAAGCTCTTGGTTCTTCTTTATTAATTCTAAATACTTCTGGATTCTCCCAATCTCTTGGAGTCTTTTCTTCAAAAGCGATGCCCTCATATTTATGCTTGTTTTTACAAGCGATTAAGCATACTAAAATTAGTACTAAAAATTTTAATTTCATTAATTTATTTTTAATGTTCTTTCTCCTTTAATAAATACTGTAATATTCTTTTAATTTGGTTTTCTTTGTTATATACTTTAACAATTTTTATAAACTATAAATGTTTCAAATATGACTTAGACTTCTTTGAACCATGATATTAATGTTTATCTAAAGTTTACTTGTTTTTATTATTAGAAGTGTTATTTCATTTTTAGTTTCTTTACTACATATGCGCCTAAATTTCTGCCTTGTTGAACTCCTTTTTCAATAGCAGCTCTATAATGTATTCCACCATACATTCTACTCATTGCAGCCTCATTTGCAGCCTCATTAAAAGAGTTAAAACTTCGAATAGGAAGACCAAATTGCATTTCTGTATTATCATCAAACTTAAAATTATCACCAAAAATATCTGTTAAAACTACTGCTGCAGCACCAGAAACGACACTATGTCCACTAGAGTATTCTGGAAAAGGAGGTGTTTGTAATAATGGTTTCCAATTTTGATCAATATATTTATTGATTAAAGTTTCTGGTCTTACTAAATTACTTCTATATTTTTCATCCCAACAACTGATGAATCCATCAGCTATTGCTAGAGCCGTTTTTGTGTAAGCGTAAACTGTTTGATCAAAATTATAATTGGTTTTTCTACAAGCAATTTTAGTTATTCCAATCCAATGAGCCCCAGGAGTGATTTTTTTTACGGCGTACATCATGTGTCCATGTGTAACTGATACATAAGGATTACAATCCCAAAAACGTGCGGTTTTAATACCTACACATGTATCCCCTTTTTTCACAATCTCGTTTCCTACATCATATACTTCTTTTAATTCTTTATAAAAAAGACTGCCTTTTTCTAAAGAGAACTTCGGTGGTGGTGGTGGTGCAAATTGATTGGCCGAATCTATTACAAAAGTCCTGATTTTACTCCAATGTGGTTCAATTCCATCCATGTATGCAGGGGGTGTAGGTTGCCATTTTGATGGATCATTGGTTTTAATGGTATATTTAGGCATTGATCTAGTTTCTTTGTAATTATCTTTACTCAACCATTTTTTTATGTGATCAGCCACTTTTAATCCATATTCTTTAGCATTATTAAATTCGACTTTATTAATAGACTTCCAATTTGTATATAAACTATCCCTGTACTTAACTATTGGTTCTTCAGAAAAAATCAATTCATTACTTACATCTATATAAGCAACTAAAGAGGCCAATTGAACATTTAAAGGTCCTTTGGACTTGTCATAATTAGGAATTGCAGTCAATCCAGATAATTGTCCACTTATTGATTTAAAGTCTTTATTATTGCTTGCTATAATTTCATAAGCTGCTACATTAGGGTATGCAAAAATTCTACTTGCAACAGGTGGCGAAAAAATATCATGAATCATTACGCTAATAATTTGATCTATTGAATTATGGTAATTGTCTGGTGTAATTACAATTGATTCATCATCATTTTTGCACCCCCAAAACATTATTATAATTAACAGGGGGGTAAACTTCATTGATTTCATTCTTTTGAAATATTTAAGATTAAAATAGTCTATTTTGTAAATTAATTAATGTGATGTTTTTGGATTTAGGTACTCAATGGATTGCATTTTATCATCATTCTTTGAAAGCACTATATTAAGGTGTTTATTTCCTTTTAATAATTTCATATCCCTTATATCCCCATCTAGCCAAACCCCTAATTTATTTGTGTCTACAGAAGCGAAACCTCCTCGACCATTTCCTTTTAACAACAATCCTTTTCCAGCATCACAAGGGCCATATTGTACTCTAAAGGGATAATAGTTCCCTGAAATAAGAATATCCAAAATACCATCTCCAGTAAAATCATGTATAACTATTCCTTGTACTGCTGAGAATTGCGCTTTTATTGGTAAAGGATGAATTTTAAAACCATTTCCCGTATTTTCTAAATACAAACTTTGCAGTTGATTGATGGTAAAATGAGTCGACTTATTTAATTGATCTGTTGTGAATACATCATCCAAAGTTGCTGATGCATATTGGTTAAAGGTTAAGAATTTCTTTTTTAAGAACGGAAAAGCATCTTGCATCTCATCTAAAGAAGCAATAGGATGTCTTTTCCCTTGTATGTAATTACTATTAACTGTTGTTAAAAATCCATCTCCTCTAAAATCTCCTACAAATGCTTCTAGTGGCTCTTTTTCAGTTACTTTAAATGGAACGTTTAATCCCATATTTCCAACAATAAAATCTAAATCGCCATCTCCATCCATATCAGCTTTTTCTATACTCTGCCACATTCCGTTGGTATTAGAGAGATTGAATTCTTTTGTTTTTTCAATTAATTTCCCATTGCTATTGATAAAAATTCGAATAGGCATCCATTCACCAATTAAAATTAAATCTAATGATTTGTTATTGTCAATATCTGCCCACATTGCTCCAGTAATTAATCCAGCTTGTCTTAAAGTAGGGTTTACATCTTTTGTTGCAATAGTAAATTTGACTTCTCCAGTTAAACGGTTGCTGTCATTTCTTAAAATTCCCCCGAGAGTACTTAATGGATAGTTTCCAGAAACATTACCTCCACCTACAAACAAATCGTCATCGCCATCACCATCATAATCTCCTGTTGCAACGCAACTTCCATTAGAATAGGCTTCAGGTAAAGCACCCTGAGCTGCTTTTTTAAAATTCCCTTTACCGTAATTGATATAGAGACGATCCATTAATTGAGGAGCGCCTAATGCAAATTCACTTCCTCCGCTTACAACATAAATATCTTTATCACCATCACCATCAGCATCATAGAACACGGAAGCCGTGGTTTCAAAGTCTTTATCTTTTTCAAAGCACTCATTATTTGATTTATTATATTTTCCATCAGATCTTGATAAAAATAATTGATCACTTTGTCCAGTTGCTCCTCCTATAAAAACATCATCAATTCCATCATTATTTACATCCGAAACGGACATTTTAGAACCTGATTTTGAACTTTGTTTTAGCGTAAGGCGATCTGTTTTAAACTCAACATAATCATTTTCATGATGGATAAAATCTAGACCTAAAGAGGCTGTAACATCTTTAAAGTAAGTTTGGTGAACGGTTTTTTCTTTTTCTATATCGAACTTAACTTTGTTTTGGTCAAATACTAAAAGACTATTTAATTTAATGTTTTTACTAATAGATGTTTTTCCATCTGACCATTGAATTTTTAAATCTGCTTTTTTTGATTTCCCTAGTCCAAAATAAAGGATGGGGTCAACAGAAGATTGAAATCCACGAGTGGTATAATTTTCAAGAAATTGTGTTGTTGAATCGGTTGTAATCCAAATTTTTGCTCCAAGAGCATTCGTATTTTTATCTTTACCTTTTAATTTAATTCTAATAAAATTATTTTTTTTGCTTTCAATGGTGTTTTTATAAATACTAACTGCTTCATTTGAATTATTGACAATCAAATCTAAATCCCCATCATTATCCAAATCAGCATAAACAGCACCTGCAGAAACATTAGGATTCGATAAACCCCATTGATTGGTTTTGTTTTCAAAAGTAAGATTTCCATTGTTTTTGTAGATATAATTTGGGGTTTTTGATGAAGGCATCTTTTTTACTAATTCATAAATAAGATTTGAATATTCTTTTTTACCATTATTATCAAACAGTTCTCCGCCTCCATGAGACCTTATTTTCTCCATAGCATCATTGACTTCATACTTCATGAAATCTTTATTGGTATAATCACGTAAGTAACCATTGGTGATAAAAATATCTTTTTTACCATCACTATCAAAATCAGCTATAAGTGGCGACCAACTCCAATCTGTATTTGAAATTCCTGCTAACTCTCCAATTTCACTAAATATGGGTATATTCTCTGAGTCATTTCCTTGATTCAATTGTAGCATATTACGCATTTGCTGTTTGTGGTAACTACTATCTACAGCCAATTGGTACCGATCATATTCATCAGGTCCTTTTAATAATTGTTGTCTAAAATTATCCTCTGGCAACATATCTAATGTAATTAAATCAACAAGACCATCATTGTTCAAGTCTGTGGCATCATTACCCATAGAGTATTTTGAAATGTGACCAAATGATTTTTTGGTAGCATCTAGAAATGTCCCATCTCCTTTATTGAGGTATAAAAAATCTTGTTCATCATAATCATTAGAGACATAAATATCAGGTAAACCATCTTGGTTTAAATCACTTATAGCAACTCCCAATCCAAAGTTTAGTCCGCTACCATATATTCTAGCACTTTCACTAACATTTACAAAATGACCGTTGTTATTTTTGTACAAAGAATTCCCAAAATAGGGGTGTCTTGAATTTCGTAATTTAGTACTATTATAAAAAGGAGAATAAAAGGTTTTAGAATGGTTTAATAAAAACATATCTAGATCTCCGTCAAGGTCATAATCAAAAAAAGCTGCTTGCGTACTAAAACTTCCTGGTGCATCAAGTCCATATTCTGATGCCTTATCTATAAATGTGGGTACATTATCCTTGTTATTCCCTTTGTTAATAAACAATTGATTTTTACGATCTTTATTGGTCCCTAAACCTGAATAGCAAACATAGATGTCAAGAAGCCCATCTCCATTAACATCTGCTACACTTGTCCCAGTTTTCCACCCTTTTCTACCTCCAACACCAGCTAAATTTGTAATATCTTCAAATTTAAAATTTCCTTTATTGATATAGAGCTTGTTTTCTACAGCATTCCCTGTTAGGTATACATCAGCTAAACCATCATCATTAAAGTCTCCAATGCCAACACCTCCACCATTGTAAAGGTATTCGTATTGCATTATGTTTAATGATTCAGTCTCTGTAATTGTATTTATAAATGAGATACCTGTTTGATCTGGATCTAAAGCCACAAATAAAGTAGTTTCTTTATTTTTACAACCAGTAATTATTGAAAAACCAGTCAAGATTAAAATGATAATATTTTTTTTCATTCTTTATATATTATTGAATAATAATCAATTCATTTGAAATTAAATGACAAGGTTGACAATAGAAAGTCTTTTATTGAAAATAAATATAAAATAAAAAGCTGCAAATATTCTATTCACAGCTTTTTATTTTATATAAAACTACCATCCATTAATTTGCTTAGCAGCTGGGTTTTTATCTCTTTCACTTTGAGGTATAGGTAATACATATAATCTTTCTGGAAAACTACGTGTTTCAACTTCCATCTTTGTATATGAAAAACTTTCATCTGGATTTTTCGTTATTGTCATTCCATAGATTGGTTTTCCGTCTAGTAAACTTTGTGCAATTTTCCATCTTCTTATATCGAAGAATCTATGTTCTTCAAAAGCCAATTCTATACGTCTCTCATTTCTAATTTTATCACGCATTTCACTCTGACTTAATCCTGCAGGTAAATCAGGATTAGTAATTCCTGCTCTTTGACGTATTTCTTTAATAGCCTCGTAAACAGATGTATCAGGTCCTACATCTTCATTTTGAGCTTCTGCATAGTTTAACAATACCTCAGCATATCTTATAAATATCCAATCTTGATCACTTGAGTGGGAATAAAGAACCAAATTTTCATCATGAAATTTACGTAGAAAATATCTTGTATTCATAAAAGCACCTGGATCACCTTCTCTCCCTCCTTCAAACATTTCAATCACTCTTCCTCTAAAAGTAGAAGCGTTGTGAACCACAGTAGCTTCAAAACGAGGATCTAAATTATCATAAGGATTGTTAGAATCAAATAAAGTTGATGTTGCCTGCGGTTCTCCATCAGCCATATCATAAGAATCAACAAAATTTTGGGTTACCAAATTACCTCCCCATCCACCATCACTGGTTCCTTTAAATGTATTCGGGCTATTGTACACATCCCAACCAGCGTTAGGAGTGCCTCCTGCATTAGTTTGATGCGTTTTGTCAGGGTTTTGAAATTTTTTAGCAAAAATAATCTCATCATTATTTTTATCTAGAAATAATGTTTTATAATCTGGATAAAGTGTATATCCTACAACATTGTTTGCAGCAGTAGCAGCTTCTGCCCAGCGTTCTGCATAAAGCAATACGCGACTTTTTAATGCATATGCTGCCCCTGAAGTAGCTCTTCCTGCTTCTATATTTCCTTTAGATGGGAGCATAGAAGCTGCTGTATCTAAATCGGTAATAATAAAACTCACTACATCATCATAAGTTGATCTTGCAATTTGCAAATCGTCTTCCAGTGTTAGACTTTTATCTATAATTGGTACACCTGTTGGCTCACCTCCATTAGATTTAATTCCATATAATCTTAAAAGAGAGTGATAACATAGTGCTCTTAAAAAATAAACTTCACCTTTTAGCCTACTCCTAAGTGTTTCATCTTCTAAACGATCTAGATTTTCTAAAGCTAAATTTGTTTTACGTATTAATCCATAGTAATCTCCCCATGTTTGTCCCCAAGGCACATTGTCTGGTGTGAATTGGGCGTTTTGAAGCCTAGTTGAATGCGTCCACCCCATACTAACATCTCCATCATCGGTACATCCGTCTAATAAATAAAGTCCTTTTGCCCATCCATCGTAATTACGATCAAATCCAGATTGCATACCGCCATAAATACCATTTACAAACTGTATTGCTCCCTGTGGATCTGTCCATACCAATTCTTCTGTAAGTGAATCTTTAGGAGTTTGATCCAATAAATCATCACTACAACTAAAGAATATTGTAATGCACATTAATGTACATCCAAATTGTAATATATTTTTAATTTTTCTGTTCATTATAAATATTTTTAAAAATTAACGTTTAAGCCTACATTCCAAATCCTTAATTGAGGATAGCCCCATCCTCTACCTTGACTGTTTTCTGGATCGAAGTCTTTAATCTTTGAAATTGTAAATACATTATTTGCATTAACATAAATACGAGCACTCTGAATTAGATTTTGTTTTAATAGTTTTACTGGTACATTATAAGCAATTTCTACGTTTTTAAGACGTAAGTACGATGCGTCTCTTAGCCAATAAGTAGAACCTCTACGATTTTGAGATCCATCTATCAAGACACGTGCTTCACTTGCATTAGGATTATCAGGAGTCCAGCGGTCTAAATTGTGCTTATATGCAGGACCTGTTCCTAAAAAGAAAGGTAAGGCTGCTTCGCCACCATAAGACTGTTTTATTCTTCCAGCACCTTGAAATAAAAATGAAAATTCTAAATTTTTATACTGTAAACTACCATTAAAACCATAAATAATTTCAGGCGCAAATGCCCCACCAATCATCGTTTCATCAAATCTATCTACCACACCATCTGGCACACCATCTGGTCCATTAATATCTGCATATCTAATATCTCCAGGTGCTAGTACATCATTATACTGAGGTGGTGCATTATCTATTTCATCTTGCGATTGAAAAAGACCCGTAGCGATTAATCCTTGTTGTGACCCTATAGGATTTCCTGTTCTTCGTATGAGAAGATTATCTGATTCTGCCTCATCTTGATAAACGATTTTATTTTTAGTATACGTAAAGTTTCCGTTTATTGAATAACTCAAATTATTATTAATATAATTTTTATGTCCTAATTCAATTTCAAAACCTTTGTTGTTTACTTTAGCTAAATTTTCGATAGGTAAAGATGCTCCAAAAAGACTAGGAACAGAAAGGTTTCTTTGCCATAATATATCACTTCTCTTATCACTAAAATAATCAAAAATTACTGATAATTTATTGTCCCAAAATCTAGCATCAAAACCAACGTTTAATTTTTTTACCGTTTCCCATGTTACATCTGGATTAGGTAAGCGTCCTTCTACAATAGCTTGTTGCACATTTCCGTCACCAAAAACAGCATTGCCACTTGCGTTAAAAGATTGTAAATAAAGGAATCTTTGATCCTGATTATTTATTCTTAATCGATCATTTCCTAATACCCCATAAGAACCTCTCAGTTTTAAGAAATTTAAGTATGTTGCGTTCTGTAAAAAATCTTCTTTAGAAATAAGGTAAGCGAAAGACCCTGATGGAAAGAAACCCCATCTATTTCCAGGTGCAAATTGTTCTGATGCATCTGCTCTGAAACTTCCTTCTAAAATATACTTTTCATTATAGGTCCAATTTACCCTACTAACTATACCTTGTCTTCCACTGCTACCTGAATATCCATTATTTTCCCGAGTAGAAGCATCACCAAACCCCATTTCATCTACAGCTAATTTAAATTCCTGCCTTCTAGCACTTAAAAAATCCCATTTTTCTTCAGTCTGAGTGTATAAAACCAATCCAGTAAAATCGTTCTTTCCTATTATTTTTTTATAATTTAAATGCGCTTCGTAGGTAATTGACTGATAGTCGTTATGATCTTGGTAAAGAGACGATGCCGCATCAGCCCCAAATAAACTTTCTTCAAAAGTGTTATCTGTCTCATTTAGAGTGTAATATGGTGTTTTTATAAAAGACCAATTCTTATTATCTGTAAATGTTTTGTCGTAAGAAATAATTCCTTTAACAGAAAGCCCATCAATAGGTAATTGTTGTTCTATTTGAATACGTCCTTGAAATACTTGATTCTTCCTTCTTCTATATCCATTTTCTGGTAAGGTTAAATAAGCAGGACCACTAGAATAACCTCCATTAGAATATTTTATTGGAGCTAAATCTGGTTTTGCAGATACTAACCATCTAAATACTTCTTCACCAGCTATAGAATTAATTTTCTCGTCTCTACCTGAAACATCAAAAGATAGTCTCGTTGTATTGGTAACGTCTGCATCAATATTCGATCTAAAATTAAACCTTCTAAAATTATCTGTATCAAGAAGACCTTCTTGATCTAAAAGACTAATAGAAGTCGCATATCGTATTTTATCAGAACCTCCACTAGCTGACAGACTACTTGTTCTTATAGGTGATGTCCTATTTAATACAGACATCCAATTAACACTTGGGTGAGTATCAGGACTATTTCCATTTTGAAATTTTTGTAGGTCGTCATCTGTATACACTACAGGATCTCCATTATTAACACGCGCTTCATTATAAAGTTTAGCATATTCATATGACCCTAAAAACTCAGGGTCTCTTGTTCGCTCTTGAATTCCTAGGTTTGAAGAAAAACTAATTTGCATTTTTCCTTCTTTTCCTCTTTTTGTAGTAACCAAAATAACACCATTACCACCACGTACACCAAAAACGGCTGCACTTGCAGCATCTTTTAATATAGAAAAAGATGCAATTTCGCTTGAATTTAGCTGAGAAAAATCTCTAGCAGATCTTACAATCCCATCTATTACATAAATAGGAGAAGCATTACCCATCGTTCCTATACCTCTAATAAAAATATCTGAATCATCTCTTCCAGGCTCACCGGTTGTTTGTCTGGCAATTATACCCGTAGTCTGCCCTACTAAAGAGTTACTAATATTTGCTGTAGGGTTTTTAGCAATTTCTTCTTGACCAATCTGAGAGACAGATCCTGAAATATCACTTCTCTTTTGAGAACCATAACCAATTACTACAACTTCATTTAGTTTGGCTACATCTTCTTCTAATATAACATCAATTATTTTTTGATCGCCAACAGTAATTTCTTGGGTAGTATAACCTACATAAGAAAATACCAAGACATTAGATTGAGAGGCTTTAACGCTATAGTTACCGTCAAAATCAGTTGCTGCTCCAGTTGTAGTTCCTTTAACAATGACACTAACACCTGGAATGGGTTGCCCTTCTTTATCTGTTACGATTCCCGAAATAGTTTCGTTCTGCCCAAAAGCAGAACAAATTCCAAGTCCAAAAAAAATCATAAGGAATAGTCCTTTCTTTTTGAACACAGAAAAACATTGTAATAATTTCTTCATAAGTTTAATTATTTAGTTTAGTTTATATTTTAATAATAATGCTTTTAGAATATTGTTAAGTGGTGGGTTTTAATATAATTCTAAAATACATTATTTTCAATTGTAAATTAACTTAATTTTAACTCTTTAAAAGGGGCACAAATCAGCTAAAAAAAGGGTGTAAAACGGCCAGTATTAAGTTATTCGCATATTTAGGATGTTTTTTTGATAGGATTGTTGTTTTTTAGATGGTTTTATTTTATTATTATAATATTTTCTTATTGTTTTTAAATATATTATAATTGCTTATTAAATACCAGAAATAAAACTTTGCAAGTTTAAACTTAATCTCAAAGCATATATTTATAATCTTAATTTATGTTTGGCAACATATATCTAAATATCAAACAATTTCTGTTTTTTTAATTTAAATTAAAATCTGTAAATTTTATAATGATAAAAAATACTTTTATTTTTCTTTTCTGTTTGCTTAATACTTGTATTGTATATTGTCAGGATTCCCAATTGCCATCTAAATCAATTGAAGATATTCTAACTTTCCATTTGTTGGATGTAGAATCAGGGCTGTCTAACAATTATGTAAACAGTGTAGAACAGGATTCTCTTGGTTTTATATGGGTTGCAACAATAGAAGGAATAAACCGTTATGATGGTACAAGTTTTACTAAATTCAAAAAAGAGTATCAAAATCAAGAATCTAGTTTAATCAATAACCATGTTGAACAAATTACAGCAGATGATCATGGCAATTTATTATTGGCTACTGATGAAGGACTTAATATATATGATACAAAACATGAGACATTTAAAGTTTTAAAGCATAACGGCAAAGCAATAGAAAACGCTATAAGCAGTTTCGTTATTGGTCCTAATAATGAACTTGTTGTAGGTGCATCTCGTCACCATTGGGGTATTCAATTTATTGACAAAGATGGAAACTTACAGACCTTTAGCCACCAACCCAATAATGCTTCTTCTATATCTTCAAATAATGTTTCTAGTTTGACCGTACAAGGAGATTCTATTTTATGGATAGGTACTACTGATAGAGGTCTAAACAGATTTAATTTTAATACTAAGACCATAACCAGAATTCCTTATGGAGAAAATAGTGCTCTTCCTTCTTTAAAAATTAATTCACTTTACACAGATTCTAAAGACAATCTATGGATAGGTAGTGTTGATGGATTACAAGTTCTAACTACCAAAGGGGATACCTTAGGATTGAAAGCGTCTTCTTTTTCTGACAAAGGTTTAAGTGGTAATAGTATTCTTTCATTTGAAGAGGACAACCAAGGTCAAATGTGGATTGGTACGCTTAATGGAGGATTAAATATTCTTGATATATCTTCATTTTTATCAAAAAAAGATAGGATTTCTATAAAATGGTTTTTACCTAAAACTGATGGTTCCAGCGTATTTAACAGAACAGTATCCTCAATTAAAATGGACAAAGAAGGTAATATGTGGTTGGGAACCAGTACGGGATTAAACTTTGTTAACCCGAAAGGAGAGCCTATTAAACTCTTCCATAAAAACATAGAGACCCCGAATGCATTGTCACATGATAGAATTGGGGCATTTACAGAGAAAAAAGACGGAAAAATTTGGATTGGCACTGATGGAGGTGGCTTAAATCTTTTTGATCCAACTACTGGTGAATTTTGGTATTATCAGCATGATCCAAATGACAAACATAGTTTAAGTAATGACTATGTCCTTTCCTTGCTTGAGGATAAAGAGAGTAGGGTTTGGATTGGTACATACAGAGGCGGTTTAAATAAAATGGATATAGAAACTGGACATTGTAAACATTATTTACAAGGAAATACAGAAGATGGCAGTGATATTAGAAAAATTTTTGAGGATAATACAGGACAAATATGGGTTGGCACTAACCGTGGAGGTCTGTTTAAATATATAGAAGAAAAAGATCAGTTTGATTATATTGAAAGTCTTGGGAAGATAGATATAAGAGATATAAGAAATGGCGACAATGGCTCTTTGTGGTTGGCCACTTATGGAGATGGCATTATCAAGTACAAACCTAATAATGATAATGCTACTTTTTATAAGATAGCCAATACTAGGGGTATGACAAGCGATGTAATTTACTGTCTACTCCCTATAAAAAATGGAGATATACTTGCTGGAACTCGTTATGGTGGTTTAATAAGATTGAATCCTAAAACACATACCTGTTTGAGTTTTACAGAAAATGATGGACTTAGCAATAATAGTGTAAATAGTATTGTAATGGAGAATGAAATAGATATATGGTTAGGTACTTTTGAAGGTATTAGTCATTACAATATTATAACGAATAAAATTGATAACTTAAATACATTTAACAATATTCAACGTAGTGAGTTTAATATAGGGGCTGCCTTAAAAAGTAAAAATAGATACCTTTATTTTGGAGGAAACAAAGGGTTTAATATGTTTAACCCCAAAAACCTTCATAAAGATAGGACTCAAACATATCCAATTGTTTTTGAAAACATGCAAATACTTAACAAGAAAGTTCCTGTTACACCTAATCATAAAAAAGCCATTTTAGAGAATTCTATTTCCTATCAAGATCATATTACATTAAACCATGATCAAACCATGTTTTCTGTTGATTTTGTCGTTCTAAAGTTTCCTGTAGCAAAAAATATTAATTATTCGTACTTACTAGAGGGATACCATAATCATTGGATTGATACCAAAAGTAATGGCTCAGCTAATTTGAGCAATGTTCCTCCAGGAAATTATACTTTAAAAGTAAAAGCAAAATTAGGATCGGGACAAGAAGTTTATAATCAATTATTAGTGTCCATTACACCTCCTTTTTGGAGAACAGTCCCTGCCTACATCTTGTATTTACTATTAATAGCTGCTACCATATTTGTAGGCATGAAATACTATTCCAACCATATTAAATTAAAAAATTCTCTACTATTTGAGAAGAAGCAACGTCAGTTAGAACACGATTTTAATGAGGAAAGAATCCGTTTTTTTACTAGTTTCTCTCATGAGCTAAGAACGCCACTAACTTTAATATTGGGACCAGTTAATGATATGATCCCAGAATTGCGCAACAAAAAACATGCAGATAGTATGCGCTTAATAAAAAAGAATGCTACCTACTTATTCCAATCTATTAATAAACTTTTAGAATTTAGAAAGTCAGAAGTCGGGTTAAGCGACTTATTTATAGGGAAACACAATCTTTCTTCCGTTTTAAAGCAATTAATCGATAATTACCTTTTAATGGCTAAAAAGAAAGGAATTAAACTAAGTCTTACTTTGCCTAAAAAAGATTTGATAGCATGGTTTGATATTGAAAAAGTACAAATAATTGTTAACAACCTACTTTCAAATGCCTTCAAATATTCTAAGGACAAGGGAGAAATAAAAGTATCACTTATTAAAGATGAAGCTTTTTTTAAAATTATAGTTAATGATAACGGTTCTGGAATACATCCAAAAGACTTGGATCATATTTTTGAGTGGTATTATCAATCTAAATCCTTGCCAAGAAAAAAAGGATCAGGAATAGGGCTTGCATTATCCAAAAATTTTGCCGAATTGCATAAAGGTAAATTAGCCGTTGAAAGTGAACTTAATAAAGGATCTGTTTTTACTTTTAGTATACCCAGAGATGAATCATTGTTTTCTATGACTCCAATAGATAATGTTAATAGAGAGCCTTCTGAAGAAGTTGATATTTCTCCTTTAAATGCATGGGGGCCAACTGCAATTAAAGTTTCTGAGGAAAAAATAAAAACTACAATCAACCCCCATGAAGACCGATTGGTTATTTTGGTTATTGATGATAATCCAGACATACTTAAATATCTTGAAGGATTACTTGACAACCATTATGATATTCTTTATGCTGAAAATGGACAAGAAGGTATTGATAAAGCGATACAATATGTTCCCGATTTAATTATTTCGGATATTATGATGCCCAAGAAAAGCGGTATTGATTTATGTGAGATTTTGAAAAAAGAAATGACTACTACACACATTCCAATCATTTTGTTATCGGCTAAAAACAATATAGAAAGTATAAAAACAGGTTATATAACAGGTGCGGATGATTATATAGTCAAACCTTTTAATAGCCAACTTCTACAAGTTAGAATTAAAAACCTTATTAATAGTAGAATGTTACTAAGAAAGTATTTCTTAGAACAAGCAGAACCACTCGAAACTTTTTCAAAAGAACAATCAAATTTATTAGACAAGGAAAAAGAATTTTTAAGAAAACTGGATGGAATTATTCTCATTCACATGCGAGAAGAAAAAACTAGTGTAAATGATATTGTAATAGGTATAGGAATGAGTAGAACTTCGCTTTTTAGAAAGATTAAAGCCATCACTGGTAAAAATATAAATGAATATATTAACATGGTAAAAATAAAAAAAGCGGCGAATCTTATTAAAAATGAAAATCTTTCTATTTCGCAAGCTGCCTTTGAAGTTGGTTTTAATAGCCCAAAATATTTCAGACAATTATTTAAAAAACAGTTTGGTGTTGTGCCTTCAGATTATAAAAAATCAACTAAAAATATAGAATAAAAAGCAATTGTTTTTAAGTTTATTCATTCACTTTCTAAGCAATTAATTTATTACCATTGATAAAAAAGCATAAAAAAAGGAGAAGTTTTTAACTTCTCCTTTTTTTATATTTAAACTAAAAAATTTAGTGTTTAAACTCGTCAATTTTATTTTTCACAGGGTCACAACATTATCTATTCATCAGCAGAGCTATTATTAATTGCATCGCCAGTGGTATCAATAGCACTGTCTACAGCTTCAACCGCATCTCCTGTTGTTTCTGCAGCACTTTCAATAGCGTCACCAACATTTTCAATTACATCTTCAACAGATTCTGCTTTTTTTGTTTCTCTACAAGATGTAAAAGAAAGACTTAATACTAATAATAAAGCGGTACTTAAGAATAATTTTTTCATTGGTTTTTGTTTTAGTGTTTTTATTGATTAATAATTTAATCAAATTCTAATTATATACGTAAATAATTAAGTATTTGGATGACAGCACCTTTGTTCTTTTCAATATAAACCGAATTATTTTTCCCTGTTTCCAGTCTTTTGCTTTGATTTTTAATTAATTCAATTAAAATTTCATCAAATTCTTTTTGATTAGAAATAGAAAACATACCGTGATTATCAATCAAAGCTTGGGCTTCAGGAAATTTAGAATGATTATTTCCAATAATAATAGGAACTCCAAAAACAGCTGGTTCTAAAGTGTTGTGTAAGCCAGAATTTCCTAGAGCACCTCCAACATAAGCGATGTCGGCATAATTATATATTTTAGTTAGAATTCCAATAGTATCTATAATAAATACCTTCGCATCAGTTATATTAACACTTTCTTTTTCTGAAAACAAAACAGTTTTTACATTCAGTTTGTTTTTTAAATTAGTTATTTGAGCGCTTTTGATATTATGAGGAGCAATAATAAATTTTACATCATTTAATGAATTGGAGTTTATATAATTAATAAATAAATCTTCTCCTTCTGGCCAAGTACTACCCGCAACAACGCATAGTTTATCTTGTTTAAATTCCGAAATAAAATTTAATGTATTGTCTTGCTCTAACTGGCTATAAACACGATCAAACCGAGTATCTCCAGAAACGGTAACGTTTTTATAATTTATCGATTCAAGTAATTGTTTTGAACTTTCGTTTTGAGTAAAAATATGTTCGAAAGCAAAAAGAGCTTCTCTTAATTGTTTGCCATAAAACTTGAAAAACGATTGATTTTTTCTAAAGGCAGCAGAAATTAAAATAGCACGTAATTTCCTTTCTTTTAATTGCTTTAAAAAATTTGGCCAAATATCATATTTAACAAATACGGTAAGTTCTGGATTAACAATGTCTAAAAATAATTTTGCGTTTTTTTTAGTGTCTAATGGCAGGTACACAACAACATCTGCAATAGGTGTATGTTTTCTTATTTCGTAACCAGAAGGAGAAAAAAAGCTAAGTACAATTTTATGGTTTGCATAATGTTGTCTAAGCGCTTTAAAGACAGGTAGACCTTGTTCATATTCTCCTAAAGAGGCACAATGAAACCATAGTGTTTTATCGTTCTTGGTTAATTTGTTTTTTAGTATATCAAAGGTATTTGAGCGCCCAATATTACCTTTTCTTATTTTCGAATTAAAAGGTGAGACACATTCTAATCCAAAATGTGTTAAATGTATGCCTATGTTGTATAATAAACTCAAATTTTTTATTTGTTGCTAAAATACATTTCTTTAAAATAATTTCTTTATTAAATTAATATTATTCATAAATGTTTCATTGGTTAACGTTATTGAATTTCGTAATTTCGTAAGCTACAAATCACCCGATAAAGGGTTTTCATTAAAAGAGTCTTAATTACTGAATTTAGACTATAATTTTTTTTAGATGAAGAAAATTCAAATGGTTGACCTAAAAGGTCAATATGAAGGAATTAAAGACGTGGTAAACACATCTATCCAAGAAGTTTTAGAAACAACATCATTTATAAATGGACCTAAGGTCCATCAATTTCAAAAGAATTTAGAGCAATACTTAGGCGTAAAACATGTCATTCCATGTGCAAATGGTACAGATGCATTACAAATAGCTATGATGGGTCTAGGTTTAAAACCAGGTGATGAGGTTATTACTGCCGATTTTACATTTGCTGCAACCGTTGAGGTTATTGCTTTACTTAATTTAACACCTGTTTTGGTTGATGTTAATGAAGATGATTTTAATATAAGTATTGAAGCCATTGAAAAAGCTATTACTCCTAAAACCAAAGCAATAGTGCCTGTACACTTGTTTGGACAGTGTGCTAATATGGAGGCGATTATGGAATTAGCAAAAGCCCATAATTTATATGTAATTGAAGACAATGCACAAGCTATTGGTGCTAACTACACATACAAAGATGGTTCTAAAGCTAAGGCTGGTACTATTGGGCATGTAGCATCTACGTCATTTTTTCCATCAAAAAACTTAGGTTGTTATGGTGATGGTGGTGCTATATTTACAAATGATGACGATTTAGCTCATACCATAAGAGGTATTGTAAATCATGGGATGTATGAACGTTATCATCATGATGTTGTTGGAGTTAATTCCAGACTAGATAGTATTCAAGCGGGCGTTTTAGATGCTAAATTACCAAATTTAGATACTTATAATAAAGCAAGGCAAAACGCTGCTAGAAAATACAATAAAGCATTTCAAGGTATTGATGCTATTATTACTCCAAAAGTATCCAATGGATGTACTGATATTTGCGATACTTGCGATTGTCATGTCTTTCATCAATATACATTAAAAATAAAAGGAGTAGATAGAGATGCATTAGTAAAGCATTTAAATGAAAAAGATATTCCTTGTGGCGTTTATTATCCAATTCCGCTTCATAATCAAAAAGCTTATGCAGACGAACGTTATAATGAAGCAGATTTTACTGTAACCAATCTGTTGGTTAAAGAGGTTATATCGTTACCTATGCATACCGAATTGGATGATGACCAAATAGATTACATAACTTCAACAATTATAAACTTTATAAATGGATAAAATTTTAGTTACTGGCGGATTAGGCTTTATTGGATCTCATACCGTTGTAGAATTACAAAATGAAGGCTACGAGGTTGTTATTATTGACGATTTATCAAATTCTTCAATAGATGTTTTAGATGGTATAACAGCCATAACAGGTAAAATGCCAACTTTTGAAAAAATTGATCTAAAAAATAAGTTAGACGTAGAGAATTTTTTTCAACGCCATAGTGATGTAAAAGGAGTGATTCATTTTGCTGCTAGTAAAGCTGTTGGAGAAAGTGTTAAAGAACCTTTGTTGTATTATGAAAATAATATAAGCACCTTGGTTTATATTCTTAAAGAATTAAAAAAATTACCTGAGGCAAGTTTTATTTTTAGCTCATCTTGTACTGTTTATGGACAGGCGGATGAATTACCAATAACAGAAAACGCACCTGTAAAGCAAGCTGAATCGCCTTATGGAAATACAAAACAAATAGGAGAAGAGATTATTAGCGATACCTGTAAAGTAACACCATCATTAAAAGCGATTGCATTACGATATTTTAATCCAGTTGGGGCTCATGAATCTGTTGAGATAGGAGAATTACCGATAGGAGTTCCTCAAAATTTAGTGCCGTTTATTACTCAAACCGCCATTGGTCTTCGTGAACAATTGTCTGTTTTTGGTGATGATTACCCAACTCCAGATGGTACTTGTATTCGTGATTATATTCATGTGGTCGATTTAGCCAAAGCACACGTTATTGCATTGGGGCGTTTACTTAATAATAAGAACAAAGAAAATTACGAAACGTTTAACTTAGGAACAGGAACAGGTAGTTCTGTTTTAGAAGTTGTTCAAGCTTTTGAGAAGGTTTCTGGTAAAAAATTGAATTATAAAATTGTAGATAGGAGAGAAGGCGATATTATTTCGGCGTATGCTGATACCAAAAAAGCTAATGAAGAGTTAGGTTGGAAAACCGAATTGTCTTTAGATGATGCAATGCGTTCTGCTTGGAAGTGGGAGCAGAAAGTTAGAAGCAAGTAGTGTAATTGATATTTATAAATTAAAAAAGGCTATCTAAAATTATTTTAGATAGCCTTTTTTAGTGTCATTTTATTTTATGATTGTTCTTTCTTCTTCCTAAAACTAACAATAACTAAAATTATCATACCTGTTGTAACCGATAAATCAGCCATATTAAAAATGCCTGTTCTAAGAACATCGTTTAGTCTTATATAAAAGAAATCTGTAACAGATCCAAAAGCTACTCGATCAAAAACATTAGCTATACCGCCACCAATAATACTTGCAAAAGCAAAAAGTGACCAGTTGTCTAAGTTTTTGTCTTTTAAAATATATCGTAAAATATAGCCTAAAACAACAATAGGTAAAATAAGTAATAGTATGATTCTTAAGGTTGGGTTTAAATCACTTCCCATACCAAGAAAAGCACCTTCGTTTTCTACATTATGAAGAGAAAAGTACTCGCCAATAAGGTTTATTACTTCTTTTGAATCTATATATTTTCTAACAATAATTTTAGAGATTTGATCGATTACGATAGTAACAATTATTGTTGAAAAGATATAGAGCGATCTTTTAGATAAGGTCATTAGTTATTAGTTTCAAAAGTTGCAGAAACAGTTTCAGACGTTCTGTTAATTTTCTTTACTAAGCCTTGTAATACTTTTCCTGGACCAACTTCGGTAAATAGTGAAGCGCCATCTGCTATCATTTGCTGTACAGATTGTGTCCATCTTACAGGAGCCGTTAATTGAGAAATTAAATTTGCTTTAATAGCCATTTCATCAGTTATAGCACTTGCTGTTACATTTTGATAAATTGGACAGTTTGGTTTGCTAAATGTTGTATTTTCAATAGCAGCAGCTAACTCTTCGCGAGCCGGTTCCATTAGTGGTGAGTGAAATGCGCCTCCAACAGGTAGTACTAAAGCACGACGTGCTCCAGCTTCTTTTAAACTTTCACAAGCTCTGTTAATAGCATCAACTTCACCAGAAATAACTAATTGTCCAGGGCAGTTATAGTTAGCAGCTACAACAATACCTTCAGTTTCAGTACATATTTTTTCAACAATAGCATCTTCCAAACCTAAAACGGCTGCCATAGTACTTGGCTGTAATTCACACGCTTTTTGCATCGCTAAAGCACGCTGCGATACTAATTTTAAACCGTCTTTAAAGTTTAAAGCGCCATTAGCTACTAAGGCTGAAAATTCTCCTAGGGAATGACCGGCAACCATATCTGGTTTAAAGCTGTCTCCTAAAGTTTTAGCTAGAATTACAGAATGTAAAAATATAGCGGGTTGGGTTACTTTAGTTTCTTTTAAAGCTTCAGCAGTACCTTCAAACATAATATCAGTGATATTGAAACCAAGAATTTCATTGGCTTGTTCAAATAGTTCTTGTGCTAAAGTGGAATTTTCATAAAGGTCTAAACCCATTCCTGAGAATTGTGCACCTTGACCTGGAAATATATATGCGTTCATAGTTGGTTTGTTTTTAGAGCTGCAAAAATAAGAATTTTATAAGACTTTAAAGATATGAAGAATTACTTTGTGAAATAGTTGTTACGCAGAGTTATACAGAGTTATTGGAGTTTCACAGAGGAGTCGATATTAAATATTAAACTATGGATTTTGATTAGTGAAATAACAACAAAGATTAATACTATTTTTTTATAATTACAGTTACAAACCAACAATAGCTGCTTCGGCGCATCGTTCTCCATCCATAGCTGCCGATACAATACCACCAGCGTAACCACCGCCTTCGCCACATGGAAATAAACCTTCAATTTGCGGGTGTTCTAATTGTTCGTTTCTAGGAATACAAACAGGAGATGAGGTTCTAGATTCTACACCAACAATATTTGCTTCTTCGGTATAATAACCTTTCATTTTTTGCCCGAAAGCAGCAAAGCCTTTTCTAAGTCTGCTACCTATTAATTTAGGTAAAAGCGAATGTAATGGTGCCGAATTTAATCCTGGTTGATAAGAGGTAGGATTTAAATCTGCTGACAATCTGCCTTCAACAAAATCGGTTAAACGTTGTGCTGGTGCTACTTGACTTCTACCACCTGCAGTAAATGCCATACGTTCAAGATTTTTTTGATATTCTAAACCTTTTAAAGGACCAAATTGTTCGTATTTAGGCAAATCTCTATGTACATCAATTTCTACTACTATACCAGAGTTTGCATATAAATTATTTCGTTTGGAAGGTGACATCCCATTTACTACTACTTCGCCATTTGCAGTTGCTGCAGGTACAATAAATCCGCCTGGGCACATACAAAAAGAATATACACCACGTTCGTTAACCTGTTGTACTAAGCTGTACGAAGCAGCTGGTAATAACTCATGACGATTACCGCTACAATGATATTGAATAGAGTCAATTATATGTTGCGGATGTTCAACACGAACACCCATAGCAAACGATTTTGCTTCTAATGCAATTTCTTTTTTATGAAGTAAATAAAAGATATCTCTTGCCGAATGACCGGTTGCTAAAATAACACGGTTAGCAACCATTTCTTCACCATTTAATAATTGAATGGCTTGTATTTTATTGTTTTTAACGGTGAAGTCTGTAACTCGTGTTTCAAAATGTACCTCGCCACCATGCCTTAAAATAGTTTCTCTTATATTCTGAACCACTTTTGGGAGTTTGTTAGTCCCTATATGTGGGTGTGCATCTACTAAAATTTGGTCGGTGGCACCATGAAATACTAAGTTTTCAAATATGCGTCTAACATCACCACGTTTTAAACTTCGGGTGTATAGTTTACCATCGCTATAAGTTCCTGCACCACCTTCACCAAAGCAATAATTAGAATCTTCGTTAACAAAATGGTCTTGATTGATGGCTTTTAAATCGCGACGACGGTCCTTTACATTTTTACCACGTTCTAATACAATAGGTTTAAAACCAAGTTCTATACAACGTAAAGCAGCATACATGCCTGCTGGTCCAAACCCGATAATATGAATGGGTTTTGCTTTTGAAACATCTTTATAATCAAATTTGTATTCTGAAGTTTTAGGTAATACTTCTCTAATATAAACGGCTACTTTATAATTGAAGATAATTTTAGGTTTTCGGGCATCAATAGACTTCCTAAGTACTTTTACGCCTGTAATATCTTCTTTGTCAATATCTAATGCAAGTGCCGATTTTATTACTAAAATATCACTGCGTTCTTCTTCTTTAAGTGAAATACGAAGTTGAAGTTCTTTTACCATAATGCAAAATTAAACAAATAGTAGCATTTAGATATTTATTTTCTTCAAATTAAGCTTTGAAGTAAGGATGTAAATGATTGGAAATAAATACTTTAATTGTTTTTACTAATAATTTAAGGATTTAATCAATTGACAATGAGTCTCTTGTGAAGTTATTTTTAATTAATCTAAATAAATATTGTGTATAGGTATTTAGTTTTTTAGATTTGTCCAATAATTTATAATCAATCTAAATAATAATGAAAAATACGCTTCGAATTTTATTAGTAGTTCTATTTTTTGGTCTTCAAATACATGCTCAAGAAACTAAAAATATTAACGGAAAAGTCTTCTCTACATCAAAGCAACCTATTGAAGGTGCTACGCTTATTACAGAGCATTCATAACTAAATTTTCTATACCCAAGGAAATGAATTAAATGAATGTTACATATGACCTATAAAAAACAATAATTATAAACACATGAAAACAAAACAGCTAAGAGCTATTCATAGAGATTTAGGCTATTTTTATGTCGGACTTATTATTTCATTTGCCTTTTCTGGTATTTTAATGAATCATCGCAGTACTTGGCATCCCGATAAATATACGACGGAGATTAAGGAGATTCAAGTACAATTACCTGAAAACAAAAGTGATATTTCTGATACTTTTGTTGAGAATTTGGCTAATAGTTTACACATAGACGATAAGCTAAAAAGACACATGGTAAGAAGAGGGGCATTGCGCTTAATGTTTAATAATACCGAGGTTGAAATTGATGTAAAGACAGGTAAAGGTGAAATAATTTCGTTTATAAAAACACCATTTATTAGTCAGACTATGATTTTGCATAAAACCAATTCTAATTGGTGGATTTATTATTCTGATATTTTCGGAATTTCCTTAATCATTATAGCCGTTACAGGTATACTACTTATAAATAAAGGGAAGTTTTCTTTTAAGAATAGAGGTTGGAAACTTGCTTTAGCGGGTCTTGTTTTTCCTATTGTGTTTTTATTGTGTTTTTTGTGAAAGAATTAAACAATTCATTTATTTAAAGAAGGAGGCGATAAGTATGTTTTAAAAAAATCATAAAGTATATTTAAATCTTTTGATGTTTGAGGTACTGAATGTCCCGTTCCATAATTAATAAGTGTTGACGTAGGCACTTTTAGTGAATCTAATTTTGCTTTAAAATGAATAAATTGATCTTGATAGTAAGGTGCATCGTCTGTATTGTGAAAAAACAAAGTAGGAGCAGTAGCCGATGATTCAACCAAATAAGAAGCGCCCATAGTTTCCCATAGTTCAAAATTATCTTCTAGACTACCCCAAGCCCATTCGCATCGGGATTCTAAATTAGAGTCGCCATCATCTGTAGTATTGTAAATTTGAGTGTAATCAAAAACTCCAGGACCTAATGCAGCAGCTTGTATATCATCAGAAACACCTATATTAAAGCCTGCATTCTCAAATTCAGGAACAGATTTATCTCCAATAGCTAAAGATCCAGCAGTGGAGCCTCTAGAAAATCCGTAAACCCCAATATTTCCAGATAAGCCTAATTCATCACTCATTTTACGTAAAGTACGAATAGCAGACTTTATTTTTTGAGTGGCATCAGGATTCGTTTGATATGATTTATAAGTGTCGTTTTTGCCATTTACAGGTTTACCGCTTCCCCAAGGGCAATATTTTGGATGATCGGCAATAGCCCAAGCCATGCCATGTGCGGGTAGACCATCTAAAAAAGAATCGTTAAAACCTGCAAAAGTATATGGTAAAAACATTCGTAAATCTTTATGAGCATCAGTAAGTTGCCCTTTATCACTATCATAAGTTGCGTAACTATTACTGTATGAGAAAGATAAAATGGTAGGTGCCGTTACCGAAGCATTTGCAGGATAGATAATATCCATTCGTAACTCGTCTCCTTTAGTATATTCTTTAGGCGTATTATAAATTTTAGGATTGTCTATAAAATAAGGGACATCTCGTGAAATTCTATAACCTTCAAACAATACATACGATTTGTTAAGAGAGCAGTTTGTATATCCACAGAATGATTTGTTAGCAATATCATTATTAATGGCAATAATATCTTGGTTTATGCTTGTTGCCGAAGCTTTTTTATCGTGATTATAATCGAGTTCAATAACGCGATAGCCTTGAGATAGTAACCAAGCTACATCTTCATCATTTGTGTTTTGTCCTATTTTTTCAAACCCTAAATTTTTAAGATATATAACGGTTATATAGTTGCCAGTAAAATCTTTTAAAGGTGATTTGGATTCTCTTATTTTACATGGAATATCAGAGCTTATAACTTTGCTTGTCCATTTTTTTGTTGAAGAACAAGAAGTAAGAGATAAAAATAGAAGTATATAACAAATTGTTAATAATTGAAATCGTGATGATATTGCTTTTATCATTTATAAAAATTAACAGAAACTATTTCCTTTCATAAGTCAAAAATGAAAATTCATAATCATGTTTTTCGTCTTTTTTATGAAATGTATTTGCTGTTTCTTTCCAAATAGTTGTGTCTATTTTTGGGAAAAAAGTATCAGCTTCAAAATTTTCATGTATCCGGGTTAGTTCAATTTTATCGGCAATAGCTAGTGCTTGTTTGTAAATTTCTCCTCCACCAATTACAAAGGGTTGCAATTCATTTTTTGTAACATCAATTGCAGCTTCTAAACTGTTAACAACAATGACGCCTTCTGGCACTTTGTAATCTGCTTGTCTTGTAATAACTATGTGGGTTCTATTTGGTAGAGGCTTTGGGAAACTTTCAAAAGTTTTACGTCCCATAATAATATGGTGTCCGTTAGTAAGATTTTTAAAGCGTTTTAAATCGTCACTTAAATGCCAAATTAATTTGTTTCCTTTTCCAATGGCATCATTTTCTGCAGCAGCAACAATAATAGTAAGTTCAGACTTTCTTTCCGGATTAAGCGATTCATTATAAATTTCGCTTTTAGCAATATGAGGCATTTCTCTTTTAAGTTCAGTTTTAAGTTTTTCTATTTTTATTTTTTGTTTTGCTACTAGTTTTTCAAGTTGTTCTTGTTCCCAAGCCTTACCCATGAATTTATGAGTTATAAAAACATTGAAAATGTGGTAGATTAAAAAGAAAAGCCAAATAAGTATAGCAAAAACAAACCAATCAATATCAAATGGTTTAAATTTTTCACCAATTTTTAAAACGGTATTGGCAAGAATTAAAAAGACAGCACCTATTAAAAAAATAACAAAGTGAATGTATAAACGCTTTTTTTGTTTAATACGTTTTTGAGCATTTTGTATAAGCTCTAACTGGTCTTTATCTATTTGTGGGACTATTTTCTTTTTTCCGAACATATTACTAAAATAATGATTGTAAAGTTAAAGTTTTTTGATGACATGTTTAAGTTTAAATTAAGGCTTTAAAATATTGAAATACCGAAAACGTTTTCGGTTAAAAAGTGCTGAAAATCAGTTAAAAACAAGATTTAGCCACTGATAATATTACAATTTACTTCTTGTTTTTTTTTAATTCATAAAATTAAGGCAAGGCTATATTAACAAATCGATAATTCTTTATCCTAAAGCCATTAAAATGAATTTTCTCAGAAATTGTTTTCTAAATTTGTACTATAAACAACACGTAAAACATTTAAATTATGGCTATTAAAAAACAATACTTAAAAAGCAAACCAGTTTGTAAAGTTACTTTTTCTATACTTGCTGAGGAAGCGAAAAAAGCTTCTGTTATTGGAAGTTTTAATGAATGGAATACTAAAGCAACGCCTCTTAAAAAATTAAAAAACGGAACTTTTAAAGCAACTGTAGATTTAGATGCTGATAGTTCTTATGAATATAAATATGTTGTAGACGGTGCTTATGTTAATGATGATGCTGCCGATGCCTATGCATGGAATGATTACGCTGCAGCTGAAAATAGTGTAGTAAACGTTTAGTTAAATCCTGAGAAATTAAACGAAAAGGACTTTCATTTAGGAGAGTCCTTTTTTTAATTTTTCTTTTTTCTGCTTTTTTTTGAGCTATTATCAACCATAAAATTAATTGGTAAAGAGTAAGGTACTGTTACAGGTTTGCCTCTTTGAATTCCAGGTCTTTCCATGTCAGGAATTAATTTTATAACACGAATAGCTTCTTTTTCTAGTTCAGGGTGGGGTGCTCTTGAACTAATTTCTGTAACTTTTCCATGTTTGTCGATTTTAAAAATTACATTAATTTTTACCAGTCCATTAGGTAAACCAATTTTATTTGCTATTCTAATATTGAAATTTTTTGAAATAAGTTCTGAGATTTTATAACTCATGCATTTTTTTATTTCTGCATTAGAAAGAGTTTTATCACAACCCTTATAAACAGGAACATTTTCAATTACCTCAAAAACTAGCTCTGGATTTTCTTTTATTTCATTTTCTTGTGCAATAATAGAAGAGCTAATCAAAATTATAAGTAATGTATAGATATATTTCATTTCAATTTTAAACTGCCACAATACCTTTAATATGTGGGTGTGGATTATAATCTTCTAATGTGAAATCTTCAAAAGTAAAATCTAAAATATCTTTTACATTAGGATTTATTTTCATTTTTGGTAATGGACGTAAGTCTCTAGATAATTGTAATTCCAACTGCTCAAAATGATTGCTATAAATGTGAGCATCACCAAAGGTATGAATAAATTCTCCTGCTTCATAGCCACATACTTGAGCCATCATCATGGTAAATAATGCGTATGACGCAATGTTGAAAGGAACGCCTAAAAAGATATCGGCACTTCGTTGATAAAGTTGGCATGATAATTTTCCATTGGCAACATAAAATTGAAAAAATGCATGACAAGGCGGAAGTGCAGCTTTACCATTTGCCACATTTTCATCAAAAGATTTTGAAGTATCTGGGAGCACTGAAGGGTTCCATGCAGATACTAACATTCTTCGGCTATTTGGATTGTTTTTTAAAGTATCAATAACTTCTTTAATTTGGTCGACTTCATCGCTATTCCAATTACGCCATTGATGACCATAAACAGGTCCAAGATCACCATTTTTATCTGCCCAATCATTCCAAATACGTACACCGTTTTCAGTTAAGTACTTAATATTAGTATCGCCTTTTAAAAACCAAAGCAGTTCGTATATAATAGATTTTAAATGTAGTTTTTTTGTAGTAACCATTGGGAAACCTTCACTTAAATCAAATCGCATCTGATAACCAAAAACGCTTTTAGTTCCCGTTCCTGTTCTATCTCCTTTTTCATTTCCGTTCTCTAAAACGTGTTTTACTAAGTCGTGATATTGCTTCATAATATTCCACATGAAAATGTGGATCTTTTTTAATTAAACTTGATTTTGTAATCGAAATCTTTACTAAAAGGTGTTTCGACTGCGTTCAGCATGACAAAATGCTGACGATAAAAATAGATAAAATATGGAAAGGTGAGGGGTCGTTTTTCAAATAAAATATTAGAAAGTTATCAACGATTTTAATTTGTGTTTAGGGTTCCCCTTTGGGGGATTAAAGGGGCTTATTATCCTATTATCATTCCTGCAATTGTAGCAGAAATTAAAGACGCAATAGTACCACCAATTAAAGCTTTCATACCAAATTTAGATAGGGTTTTGCGTTGCCCAGGTGCTAATGAACCAATGCCTCCTATTTGAATACCAATAGAAGCAAAATTAGCAAAGCCACATAGCATATAAGTTGCCATGATTATTGATTTTTCATAGGTCAAATGAATAGTGCTGGCAGCGTTTTTTAAATCTGCTAGCTGTATGTATCCTATAAATTCACTAGCGGCTAATTTAATACCTAAAAGCTGCCCCATTAAAGCCATATCTTCGCTTGCAACACCAATAAGCCACATAAGAGGTGCAAAGGCGTAGCCTAAAATAAGTTCTAGAGAAAGACTTTCGTAAGATGTATTGTTTGCAACCCAACTATTAACGGAAGATATATCTCCTACCCACCCTAAAATACCATTAAACATAGCAATAAAAGCGACAAAAACTAAAAGCATGGCGCCAACATTTACGGCAAGTTTAAGTCCTTCAGTAGTACCATTGGCAATAGCATCTAAAAAGTTAGAACCAATTTTATCTTGTGAAACAGAAACATCTGTATTTACATTTTCTGTTTGAGGGTATAATATTTTTGAAATAACGATAGCTCCAGGAGCTGCCATTACTGAGGCTGCTAATAAATGTTTTGCATAAAATAATCTTAAAACAGGATCGTCACCTCCAAGAAAGCCAATATAGGCAGCGAGTACAGCGCCAGCTACAGTAGCCATACCTCCAATCATTACTAAAAGCATTTCTGACTTATTCATTTTTTCTAAATAAGCCTTAATTAAAAGAGGTGCTTCGGTTTGACCTAAAAAGATATTTCCAGCAACGCTTAAACTTTCTGCTCCAGATATTTTTAAAGCTTTAGAAAGTAACCAAGCCATGCCTTTAACTACTTTTTGAATGATGCCTAAATAAAATAAAACTGAAGTTAATGCCGAAAAGAATATAATGGTTGGTAATACTTGAAATGCGAAAATGAATCCAAAAGTATCCATATCAACCACTAAACCTTCAAATAAAAATTTACTTCCAGCTCTTGTAAAATCTAAAACACTAACAAACAAGGCTCCTATAAATTCAAAAATGATTTTTATAAATTCAACTTTTAATACGCCTATTGCAATTAGTAATTGAAAAGCTAAACCAATACCAACAATTTTCCAATTAATAGCTTTTCTATTACTACTAAATAGAAAAGCAACAAAAATGAGTGACAGCATCCCTAAAATACCACGCCATAAGCTATTAATACTAAAGCCTTGACTAGGAATGATGATATTTGTAAAGTCCTTTATGTTAGATGACTCAGCAGTATTCTCAATTGTTGTTTCAAGATTACTTGTTTGAATTGAATCTGATACTAATGCTTGAGATGTTAATACATTTTCGACGGAATCAATCTGTACTGTTTTATCTAAATCTTGTGCTATAATCGATGAAGTTGAAACTAAAAAGATAACAGCAAAAAATAAAAACAGTTTTTTCATATTTTAATATAAAGAATTACTCTCGTTTGGAGATTTCATCGCGAATGCTTGCTGCTTTTTCATAATCTTCATTAGCAACAGCTTCGTTTAATAAGTTGTTAAGTTCTTCTAAGCTTTTGCTTTTGAAATTTTCGCGTGGTTCGTTTGGTTCTAACTCATTTGCAACCAATTCGTCCATTAATATACTGTCTTGAGTTTCTTCATTCTCCTCTTCTTTTTTAGGATTCACTTTTAAGTAAATACCTGCTTTATCAAGAATGTTTTTATAAGTAAAAATAGGTGCTTGAAAACGTAATGCTAAAGCAATAGCGTCACTAGTTCTAGCATCAATTATTTCTTCAATTTTATCACGTTCGCAAATTAAACTTGAGTAAAATACACCATCAACAAGTTTGTGAATAATGACTTGTTTTACTACAATATCAAACCGATCTGCAAAATTTTTAAATAAATCGTGAGTTAATGGTCTTGGTGGGCTAATTTCTTTTTCTAAGGCTATAGCTATAGATTGTGCTTCAAATGCTCCAATAACTATAGGGAGTTTACGATCGCCATCTTCCTCGTTTAAAATCAGGGCGTAAGCACCATTTTGGGTTTGGCTATACGATATTCCTTTTATGTTTAATTTTACTAAGCTCATAATTTATGAAAACGCAAAGAACTGTTTAAATTAGGACTTTACCAAACCACCTAAGGCAGATTTATGAATAAAAATGCTAATTTAAACAGTTCAATACTAAACCAACTAATTTATGAAAAATAATTTATTGTTGGGCTTTAAAAGTCTTTAATTTTTCGATAAGTTGTGGTACAACTTCAAAAGCATCACCAACAACACCGTAGTCTGCAGCTTTAAAGAAAGGGGCTTCGGGATCGGTATTTATAACAACTTTTACTTTTGATGCATTTATACCAGCTAAATGCTGAATAGCTCCAGAAATACCAATGGCTATATATAAATTAGATGCTACAGGTTTTCCTGTTTGTCCAACATGTTCGCCGTGTGGTCTCCAACCTAAATCTGATACTGGTTTAGAGCAAGCTGTGGCAGCACCTAAAACATCTGCAAGTTCTTCAATCATTCCCCAGTTTTCAGGACCTTTTAATCCGCGCCCTCCAGAAACTACAATGTCGGCATCTGCAATAGTTACTTTATCGGTTGCTTTGTCTACTGATTCAACAGTAACTCCTAAATTAGAAATTGAAGGCGAAAAATCTTCCGCGGAAGCGCTACCTGTATCTTCAACTATTCCGAATGAATTGTTTGATACCCCTACTATTTTAATATCGGTATTAATTTGTAACGTTTCAAAAGCTTTATTAGTAAATGCAGGACGTTTAACTGTAAAAGGAGAAGTGCTAGTTGGGGCTTCAATAACGTTTGAAGCATAACCAGCATTTAAACCTACTGCTAAAAGAGGAGCTAAATATTTGCTGTTGGCACTAGAACTTACTACAACTACTTTTGTGCCTTCTTTTTCGGCTGCCTGTTTAATAGCTTCGGCGTAGCCATTAGCATTAAATTTTTCTAACGCCGCATTTTTTATACTTAAAACCTTATCAACACCATAGTTTCCTAATACTGAGGTGTCATCAACATTTAAAGCAACAGCAGTTACTGTAGTGCCCAATTGAGTTGCAACAGCTTTAGCATAAGATGCTACTTCAAATGCTGTTTTTTTAAATTTTCCTTGTTCTGATTCTGTATATACTAAAACTGACATACTATGATTATTTTTTTGTTATTCTCATGAAAACGAGAACCTTATTAATTTTTCTGTTAGCATTAAGAGACCTTGAAATAAATTCAGGGTAATTTAGCAAGCTAAATCACTTTTGCTTCATTATGAAGTAAATTTATTAACTCATCTAAATTATCTGGCGATACTAATTTTATAGCACCTTTAGGAGCTGGTTTCTCAAAGGAAACAGAACTTGTTTCTGTACTAGTTTCTATAGGTTCTAAAACTGTTAGTGGTTTTTGGCGTGCCATCATAATACCTCTCATATTTGGTATGCGTAAATCACTTTCTTCTACTAATCCTTTTTGACCACCAATTACTAAAGGCAAACTTGTTGATACGGTTTCTTTACCGCCATCAATTTCTCTAATAGCTTTTACCGAAGTACCATCTACGTCAAGATTTATACAGTTGTTTACAAAATTAGCTTGTATTAATCCAGCAATCATACCAGGAACCATACCGCCATTATAATCTATGGATTCACGACCTGCAATAACAAGATCGTAAGCCCCTTCTTTTGCAACATTGGCAATTTGTTTTGCAACCGAAAAACCATCACTTGCAGGTGTGTTTACGCGTATAGCTGCATCGGCACCAATAGCTAAAGCTTTTCTAAGCGTAGGTTCTGTTTCTGCTCCTCCAACATTTACTACAGTAACATGAGCACCCTGTTTTTCCTTAAACCACATGGCGCGTGTTAAACCAAACTCATCATTTGGATTAATAACGAACTGTACACCATTGGTATCAAATTTAGTGTCTCCATCGGTAAAATTAATTTTTGATGTGGTGTCGGGAACATGACTAATACACACTAATATTTTCATAATCTTTATATCTTAAATAACTTATTTTTTTCAATATGCGAAGTTAATTATTTTATTCTGATTATTTACTATGCATGCATAGTAAATTTTTGTTTAATAGAGAATTAGTCAGTTTCAAAAGACGAATTATTGTATTTTTATTTCATAAAGAGTTCTTTTGGTAACAATTTGGAGTAAAATGTAAAAAAGAATTAAGACTAATATAAAGTAGGATATCCTCATAATTTGAGTGTTATATCTGTAAAAACAACAAAAACTTTCTTGTGGGCAATTTTACTGTTTATTTTTATGGTAAAATATTATCAATAATTCCTATTTTTGCAATTCGAATTAAAAACAATCTTAATGAAGACAATTCAATTTAGAGAGGCTATTTGTGAAGCCATGAGTGAAGAAATGCGCAGAGATGAAAGCGTTTATTTAATGGGTGAAGAAGTTGCTGAGTATAACGGTGCTTACAAAGCATCAAAAGGAATGTTAGATGAGTTTGGTGCAAAACGTGTAATCGATACACCAATTGCCGAACTTGGTTTTGCAGGTATAGCTGTTGGTTCTACAATGACAGGTAATAGACCTATTGTAGAATACATGACCTTTAACTTCTCTTTGGTTGGAATTGATCAAATTATAAACAATGCTGCAAAAATCAGACAAATGTCTGGTGGGCAATTTAAATGTCCGATTGTATTTCGTGGACCTACAGGTTCTGCAGGACAATTAGGAGCTACTCACTCTCAAGCTTTTGAAAGTTGGTTTGCTAATACGCCTGGTTTAAAAGTTGTGGTACCATCTAATCCTTACGATGCTAAAGGTTTATTAAAAGCCGCTATTCGTGATGATGATCCAGTTATTTTTATGGAAAGTGAGCAAATGTATGGCGATAAAGGCGAAGTGCCAGAAGGCGAATATATTATTCCGTTAGGAGTTGCAGATATAAAAAGAGAAGGAACCGATGTTACTATTGTGTCTTTTGGTAAAATTATAAAAGAAGCATATAAAGCTGCAGACGAATTAGAAAGAGAAGGCATTTCTTGTGAGATTATAGATTTACGTACCGTGAAGCCTATGGATAGAAAAGCTATTTTAGATTCGGTTAAAAAAACGAATCGTTTAGTTATTTTAGAAGAAGCATGGCCGTTTGGAAATGTTGCTACCGAAATTACTTATCTAGTGCAAAGTGAAGCATTTGATTATTTAGATGCTCCAATTGTTAAAATTAATACTGCAGATACACCTGCACCTTACTCACCAGTTTTATTAGCAGAATGGTTGCCTAATAAGGACGAAGTTATAAAAGCTGTTAAAAAAGTATTGTACAAATAAATTAGTGTATTTTTACGTTATATAAACTTCATTAGCACAATTGTTGATGGAGTTTTTTTATATTATGAATTTAAGATTACTTATTACATTTTTATTTTTTGGAATTTTATCTGCCTTTGCACAAACCAAAGTTAGTGGTTATGTGTTTGATGAATATAACGAACCTGTTTCTTTTGCAAACGTCATATTCAAAGGCTCCACTCATGGAACTATAACCGATGAAAACGGAAAGTTTTATTTAGAATCTGATGAGACTTGGAATACTTTAAGCGTGTCATTTATAGGCTACGAAACTTTAAATATTTCATTAACAAAAAAAGTGAATTACGATTTAAAGTTTACACTTAAAGAGGAAGCTGGGCAATTAGATGCGGTTGTTATAGTTTCTGGAAAGCAATCTAAAAAGAACAATCCTGCCATTGATTTGCTTAGAAAAATATGGGAACACAAACGTAAAAACGGGTTAATTTTATATAAGCAATACGAATACGATAAGTATGAAAAAGTAGAGTTTGATATTAATACTATTGATAGTGCTCTAATAAAAAGTAAGCTGTTTAGAGGTATGGAGTTCGTTTTTGAACAGGTTGATACATCTAATGTTACAGGTAAAACCTATTTACCCATGTTTATTAACGAAGCGGCTTCAAAAGTATATGGCGATAATACTATTAATAAAGAAAAGGAAGTTTTAAAAGGAAATAAAAACTCAGGATTTAGTGATAATCAAGTTATTATTGATTTTGTAGACGATTTGTATTCAGACTATAATGTGTATGATAATTATTTACAGTTTTTCGATAAAAGTTTTGTTAGTCCGTTATCAAAAACAGGAATAAGTACTTATAATTATGTTTTAAGTGACAGTGCGTTTATTGATAATAAATGGTGTTACAATATTATCTATTATCCAAGGCGTAAAAATGAATTGACTTTTAAAGGCAATTTTTGGGTAGCCGATTCAACCTATGCTATTAAAGAAATTAACCTTCAAGCATCAAAAAGTGCCAACATAAACTGGGTAAAAGATATTTATATAGAGCAAGAATTTGAAGTTTTAAATGATTCGCTATTTCTGGTAAAACGCGATTATATGATGTCTGATTTTGCATTTAGCAAAAAGGAAAAATCTCGTGGTATTTATGGTAAGCGAACTACGCTATTTAATAATTATAAATTTGATATAGAGAAAGATAAAAAATTCTATGACGAAGAAGTTTATAATTATGATCAAGATATTTATGATAGAGATGATACCTTTTGGGCCGATAATAGGTTAGAGGATTTAAATAAAGACGAACAAGGCGTTTATAAAATGTTGGACACCTTAAAAACGGTTAAAAAATTTAAACGCCTTTACAACTTAGGAAGTATTTTATCATCTGGTTATATAGAATTTAATTCATTGCCATTAGATTATGGGCCTATTTTTTCAACTTTTGGTTATAACCAAGTTGAAGGACTGCGTTTACGTGTAGGTGGGCGTACTTATTTTGGTAGAAACGATCTTTGGAGGTTGCAAGGGTTTTTAGCCTATGGGTTTGATGATGATAAATTTAAATATGGTATTTCAGGAAAGTGGTTATTGGATAAAAAAAGCCGATTGATAATTTCTGGAGGGAATAGGCGCGATGTTGAGCAAATAGGTGCCAGTTTAACGACAAGCACCGATGTTTTAGGTCGTAGTTTAGCCTCGTCTTCGGTTGTTGGAACAGGCGCAAATGATAAGCTAACATCTATTAATTTAACCAGTTTAGCAGTAGAGTTAGAACCTTTGCGGAATCTTATTTTTAGATTAAGCGGAAATTACCGAACCTTAGAGTCGGCATCACCAACCTTTAGTTTAGATTATAATAGTCCAACAGGTGTTGCATCTGAAATAAAACAATTTGAAACCGCAATGTCATTATCTTATTTTCCAAAACGAAAAATGACAGGTTTCGGAGTAGAACGTCTTAATGCAAACGATGATTATGCGCGGGTTTTTGCACAGGTAAGTCGAGGTGATAAAAGTATGTTTAATAGCGATTTCGATTATACAAAATTACAATTTTCGTATACTCAGCCTATACAAGTTGGTGGTTTTGGTAGATTAACAACAAGTCTTGAAGCAGGTAAAACTATTGGAGAAGTGCCTTTGGGCTTGTTAAGTGTTATTCCAGGAAATCAATCGTATTTCTCAATTTATAATACGTTTTCACAGTTAGATTTTTACGAGTTTGTATCAGATACCTATGTGTCTATGCATTTAGAACATAATTTTAACGGACGTTTATTTTCTAGAATTCCATTCTTAAGAAAACTTAATTTACGTGAAATTGTTAGTTTACGTGGCGTTTGGGGAGAAATCTCGGATGAAAATATAGCGCTTAATACCACTAATAACCCCAATACTATTCCTTTAATAGCACCAAGCGATACCATGTATTATGAATACAGTTTAGGTGTTGGAAACATTTTTAAAATATTTAGAATAGACTTTAATTTTAGAGGCAACTATTTAGATAAAATTAAAAATCCTGATGCCCGTAAATTTGGTGTTACAGGTACTTTTGGATTTTATTTTTAGGAAGGTTTGTTTATTAGTTTTCTATACCTGTGTAGTTAAGCAACTAATTTGGTAATTAATTTTAGGTGTAGGGATTTCGTTATTTTTTTCAGTATACTGTAATTGAACTTTTTTACTGTTTAGCCTTTATTTCAGATTCTAAAAGTTTAAGAATCTCTTTGTTCAAGCCCATACAATCATTATATCTGTCCTTTACGGTGTTAAAAAACATGATTTGGTTTTCTATTCTATTTTCAAATTCAGGTAATTTTAGCATTTGGTTATTGTTAATAGAAAAGCCTGATTGTGGCAATTCTATATTCAAGCTGTTATTGAAACCTATAACTTTATCAACATTCAACCAGCTACCATTTTTCATAATAAAATCAATCAAGGCAAAATCAGATTTTTCAGAAGCGTCTTCCCTTAAAGTCAATTCATTTAATTTACTAGGCCATGAAGATAACAGATTTCGTAATGCACTATTTTTTATTAAACCAAGGTTTCCTGAACTGATTAAGTCATTTAAGAATCCGTTTTTAGCAACGTAATCTGGGGATGCTGCCGCATCATTTAAGTATTTGTCCAAAATAAAATCTTCTTTATACCTTTTTCCAGTATGGCTAAGTATGAGTAAGCAAGACTTAATGTTTTTCGTGTTCACACTATCAATTTGAATTAACTCAGATAAATTAAAATCAAAATCTTCTTTTAAGTTTTTTAAAGCTTCTAATTCTAATTTGTTTCGGGCCGAATTTTGATTCCAATTATTGATTGTCAAGGCTATTAAAATTCCAATAACAACAAGTACAATTTCTCCGATTGCATATTTAATATATTTTCCAGTTTTGCCTTCTGAAAGTAAGTTTTGTCGAATTTTTCTAAAGAATTTCATCATTGGTCATTGATTGATCATATATGAAGTGTATCTAGATAATATGAAATCGTTTTAATGTTTTATATTACTTTTTAAACGAAGGTAGTGGAAATTTTTTGCAAAATCAATTAGCTATAACGATTCAATAAAAATGAATTCTCACTCTTTTTGAATTTTATATAATCAAATTCTAATTTGTTTTCAAAATTTGGAAACCATTGTTTGTCATGTCAGTATCGGCAAATTCAAAATTTTAGAGTAAATATACTTTAGAGTCTTAATAAATGTTTTAGGCTTTTAATAATACATGAAAATCTATATTATTATTGTTGTTTTAAGTTTATGGGTTCAGTACATTTGCAACCCTAAATAGTAAGAATAAAATGAGCAAAGAAGAAATATTAACCTTTGATGTATTAATAGAAATACCAAAAGGAAGTAGAAATAAATACGAATACGATTTTACTTTACATAAAATCCGTTTCGATCGTATGTTGTTTTCATCCATGATGTACCCTGGTGATTATGGGTTTATTCCAGAAACGCTTGCATTAGATCAAGATCCTTTAGATGTATTGGTTATGGGAACAGAACCTACTTACCCTATGGTAGTTATGGAAGTAAGACCTATAGGTGTATTTCATATGACGGATGAAAAAGGACCTGATGAAAAAATTATTTGTGTACCTGTATCAGATCCTATTTGGAGTAACAATAAAGATATTAGTGATTTAAATCCGCATAGATTAAAAGAAATTGAACACTTTTTTCAAGTATATAAGGATTTAGAGAAGAGAAAAAGTAGATACAGGAGGATGGGGCAATGCAGAAGAAGCTGTTAAAATTTATCACGAATGTGTAGAGCGTTATGAAAATAGCGAGCATAAGAAAAAACGCACGTTCACAATCTAATTATCATATTCTTAAAATAATGATATATAAATGAACCATCTTTAGTTAAAGGTGGTTTTTTTTATCACTTATATTTCCCTATTTTTAGCCTCATTAAAAAATATATTAACTTTTAAACTAACTAACTAATATGGAATTAATAGTAAAATTTTTACCGTTGTTTGGAGTTCTTGCACTTGTATTTGTATTTATAAAAAGTGCTTGGGTAACTAAACAAGATCAAGGTGATGAAAAAATGATAAGAATTGCTAAAAACATTGCAGATGGTGCCATGTCTTTTCTTAAAGCAGAATACAAAATATTGTCAATTTTTGTAGTTGCAGTAGCTATCTTATTATATTTTAAAGGAAATGCAGAAATGGGATCGAACGGTATGGTTGCTGTGTCATTTATAGTTGGTGCAATATGCTCTGCTTTGGCTGGTTTTATTGGTATGAAAGTAGCAACTAAGGCTAACGTAAGAACAACTAGTGCAGCTAGAACTTCTTTAGGGAAAGCTTTAGAAGTCGCTTTTGCTGGAGGTGCTGTTATGGGATTGGGTGTTGTTGGTTTGGGCGTTTTAGGCTTGAGTGGTTTATTTATGATTTATCAAAACATATGGAGTGGCCCAGAGAATTTGTCGTTAGTACTTAATGTGCTTTCTGGATTTTCACTTGGAGCATCGTCTATCGCTTTATTTGCACGTGTAGGTGGTGGTATTTATACTAAAGCGGCCGATGTAGGTGCCGATTTAGTTGGAAAAGTTGAAGCGGGTATTCCAGAAGATCATCCTCTTAACCCTGCAACTATTGCAGATAATGTTGGAGATAATGTTGGAGATGTTGCTGGAATGGGAGCCGATTTATTTGAATCTTACGTAGGTTCTATTATAGGAACTATGGTTTTAGGTGCTTTTATTATTACACCAGATTTTGCTGGTTTAGGTGCTGTTTATTTACCCTTAGTTTTGGCTGCCGTAGGAATTATTATGTCAATTATAGGAACATTCTTTGTTCGCGTTAAAGATGGCGGAAATCCACAAACTGCATTAAATATTGGAGAATTTGGATCTGCAGGACTTATGGTTATAGCATCTTATTTTATAATTAATGCTTTAATACCAGAATCTGTAGAAGGTTTACCTTCTGGAGCAATGGGTGTATTTTGGGCAACTATTGCAGGTTTAGTGGCAGGTTTAGCTGTTGGTAAAGTAACTGAATATTATACTGGTACAGGTAAAGGACCTGTAAACTCTATTGTTAGACAATCTGAAACAGGTGCGGCAACCAATATTATTGCTGGTTTAGGTATTGGAATGATGAGTACAGCAATTCCAATTTTATTAATAGCTGCAGCTATTTTAGTTTCTCATCATTTTGCAGGATTATATGGTATTGCTATTGCTGCCGTTGGTATGTTAGCAAATACAGGTATTCAACTAGCGGTTGATGCTTACGGTCCAATTTCAGATAATGCTGGAGGTATAGCTGAAATGGCAGAATTACCTAGTGAAGTTCGTGAGCGTACCGATAAATTAGATGCTGTTGGTAATACAACTGCTGCTATTGGTAAAGGTTTTGCTATTGCTTCTGCGGCGTTAACAGCTTTAGCTTTATTTGCTGCTTTTATGAAAACTGCTGGTGTAACAGCTATTGATGTATCTCAACCAGATATTATGGCAGGTTTGTTAGTTGGAGGTATGTTGCCATTTGTGTTTTCAGCCTTATCAATGAATGCCGTTGGTCGTGCTGCTATGGCAATGATAGAAGAAGTACGTCGCCAATTTAGAGATATTCCTCAATTAAAAGCGGCTTTAGAAGTAATGAGAGCTGTTGATTCAGATATGTCTAAAGCGACAAAAGAGCAAAGAGCTATTTTTGATGCAGCAGATGGTTATGCCGAATATGACAAGTGTGTAGATATTTCAACAAAAGCTTCTATTAGAGAAATGGTATTACCAGGTTTATTAGCTATTGCAGTTCCTGTTGCTGTTGGATTTATTGGAGGAGCAGAAATGCTTGGGGGCTTACTAGCAGGTGTTACTACTTGTGGTGTACTTATGGCTATTTTTCAATCGAATGCTGGTGGTGCTTGGGATAATGCGAAAAAAACTATAGAAGAACAAGGTAAAAAAGGTACCGATGCTCATAAAGCCGCTGTTGTTGGTGATACGGTAGGCGATCCTTTTAAAGATACTTCTGGGCCTTCTTTAAATATTTTATTAAAATTAATGTCGGTTGTAGCCTTGGTTATCGCGCCTAGTATTGCTTTAGATTCCGAAGTGGTTACAGCTTATGTTTCTGAAGGAAATGATACGGAGTTAGTAGCGATTTCTAAAGAAGTTAAAGTGGATATGATTAATAATGAAGATGGTACTGTAAAAGCTGTAGTAACTACGGTAACTACTGAGAATGGTGAAAAATCGACGACTTATGAAACGTTTGAAGGTGCTGAAGCTGAAGTGAAAGCGGCTGTTGATGCTTTAAAATCAAACGATAAGATAGTTAGTGTAGAAGTGAAAAAAGATATTGAACAAGAGGTGATTAATTAAGTCTCTTAAAACTATATACCAAAAAAACCACGCTATTAGCGTGGTTTTTTTGGTATATAGTTTTGCGTTAAGGATAGAAGCGGCATCCTTTTGTTTTCTTTTAGAATAAAACGAACTTAAAAAAAAGTTTATGACTTTTTATGGATTCCTGCCTTCGCAGGAATGACAAAACAAAAGATATAGCGAATAGCCTGACCAAGCTTTTTTGCTTGGGAACGCCATAATAAACATAATTTGTTAATTAAAATAAGCCATTAATTTCGGCATCAATAGTATTTATAACGCTTCCTAAGTCTTCTGGGTTGTCTACAAAATCTAAATCGTCAACATCTATTATTAATAGTTTTCCTTTGGTATAGCCATGTATCCAGGCCTCATAACGTTCATTTAACCTGCTTAAATAATCAATACTTATAGAGTTTTCGTAATCGCGTCCGCGTTTGTGTATTTGCTTTACTAAATTGGGTATGGTGCTGCGTAAGTAAATTAAAACATCGGGTCCTTTTACTAAAGATTCCATTAAATCGAAAAGTGATTTGTAGTTTTCATAATCACGATTGGTCATTAACCCCATAGCATGTAAATTGGGAGCAAAAATATGCGCATCTTCATAGATGGTCCTATCTTGAATAATGTCTTTACCACTTTGACGAATTTGTAAAACTTGACGAAACCTACTGTTTAGAAAGTACACTTGTAAATTAAAACTCCAACGCTCCATTTGATTGTAAAAATCGTCAAGATATGGGTTGTCTACAACATCTTCAAGTTGTGCTTCCCATTTATAATGTTTTGCTAGTAATTTAGTGAGAGTTGTTTTTCCAGCTCCAATATTTCCGGCAATAGCAATATGCATAATCTCAGATGGTTTTTATTTTGTATTTGTAAATGGTTTCATTGTCGTAAATATACAAGGTTTCGTTGATTACAAAAAACTGTTTAATTAATAAATTTGGAGTTGATATAGGAATAGGGTTTCCTGTATTTTTTTTCAAATAGTATAATGTGTTATCTTTTTTTAAAACAATATTTTGATTGCTTTCTGCTAAAGAGGTAAAACCATCGTTTTCCATTTTTTTTAATAAGCTTCCAAAATAATTATATACATATAGATACTTTTTGGTGAGTAGCCAACAGGTATTGTAATTACTTTTTAAGTCTAAAACTTCGGTCTGGATAGGTAATGTTTGAGTTCTTGAGCTATTTGTTTTATAATCGTAAAGTTCAAGTTGTTGTGTGTCTTGATTAAATATCCAAATGGTGTTGTCGTATCCTGTTGTAATATGAGAAACATTTTTATAATCAGAAATGGTGTTGAAATCAATTTTAAATATTTCGGCTAGTCTATTGTCTAGAATGATAACCGTATTAAAATCTTTGTAAAAAAGATTGATTTTTAATGGGTTAAAAGGATTAGCGCTTTCTAGATTACCTAATTGTAAATTGTTATAGGTTATTGTTTTGTTTGTGTTTGCTTTATTGAAAATATTATTATTAATGTAGTATTGGGTGTTAAAATTGTCGACTGCAACAAGTGTTTCAACCTGAAGTGATGATTTTTTAATAAATATAGGCTCAATAATTTCTTGAGAAAAAATTGAAGATGACAAAAATAAAAAGAAGTATACTAGATGTTGCATGCGACTAGAAAAATACAAAAATCAAACCAATTTATAGCATATTAGTTTTTTAGCAGCATTTATTATTTTTTATGAACATTTTTACGCTTCATGATTAAACTAAGTCGTGTGATTTTAGTCTAAATACAATCTAAATATTAGTTTAATATCTAAAAAACATTATTGTCTATGCAATTCAATTCTTTAAAAACAGTAATAACGTGTTTATTGCTTTTTGTTTCCTTAGCTTCTTTTTCTCAAAATGATTTTCAAGGAAAAGCGTTCTATGAATCAAAAACCACCGTAGATATGAACAATTTTGGTGGTGGACAATTAAGCGAGGAACGTAAAAAACAAATTGCTGATCGTATGAAAGGCGCTTTAGAAAAAACTTTCATTTTAACTTTTAATCAATCAGAATCTGTATATAAAGAAGAAGAAAAATTAGAAGCGCCAGGACAAGGAGGCGGTATGCGTTTTGGAATGATGACTGGAGCAGGAGGTACACAATATAAAAACGTAAAAGAGCAAAAGGTTTTAAAAGAACAAGATTTTTTTGGAAAACAGTTTTTAATAAATGATAGTTTACAAAAGTTAGAATGGGAATTAGGTGCCGAAACAAAAACTATTGGAAAATATACTTGCTTTAAAGCAACTGCAATTAAGACTGTTGAAGGTTTTGATATGACTCGTTTTAGAAGAAGAGATGACAATGAAAAACCAAAAGATTCTACAAATACTAAAAATGAAGAAACTAAAGATGCTGATGCTCCTAGAGAAATAGAGGTTACGGCTTGGTATACACCACAAATACCAATTAATCAAGGACCCGACGTGTATTGGGGTTTGCCTGGGTTAATTTTAGAAATTAGTGCCGATAGAACCACTATTTTATGTTCTAAAATAATATTAAACCCTTCAGAAAAAGAAACCATAAAAGTGCCATCAAAAGGTAAAGAAGTTACTCAAAAGGAGTATGATGCCATTGTAAAGAGAAAAAACTGAGGAAATGCGCGAGATGTTTAGGAGCCGCGGAGGTCGTGGGGGCGGAAGACCTAGGTAGTAATTAAGTCAATCAATCTAAATAAAAATGAAAAAAACAGCCTTATTAATGCTGCTTTTAGTAGCTGGTTCTGCCTTTTCTCAAATAAAAATAGAAGGTGTTGTAAAGGACAGTATAGGAGAGCCGCTTGAGTTAGCAAATGTTATTGCCATAAACCAAGAAACTCAAAAATTAGATTCATACGGTATTACAAATTCAGATGGTCGCTATAAATTGTCCGTAGAAAAAAATACGAGTTACAAATTACAGGTGAGCTATATCGGTATGAAAACGGGACAAGAAGATATAAAAACGTTAGAGACCAATATTACTCAGGGTTTTTCATTACAAAATGATAATACTTTAGATGAAATTGAATTGGTTTACGAAATGCCAGTAACTATAAAAGGCGATACCATTGTTTATAATGCCGATTCTTTTAATAAAGGAACAGAAAGAAAATTAGCTGATGTTCTTAAAAATTTACCAGGAGTTGAAATTAATGATGACGGACAAATAGAGGTTGAAGGAAAAACGGTTGGTAAAGTAATGGTTGATGGAAAAGATTTTTTTGATGGCGATTCTAAATTAGCCACAGAAAATATTCCTGCGAATGCCGTTGATAAAGTACAAGTACTTAAAAATTATGCTGAGGTTGGTCAGTTAAGTGGTGTCACTAATAATCAAGATAATATTGCCATTAATATTAAATTAAAAGAAGGTAAAAAGAATTTTTGGTTTGGTAATATCACAGCAGGAGGCGGAACGTCAGATAAAAACGAGCTGTATTTATTGCAACCAAAATTATTTTATTACAGTCCAGAATACAGTATTAATATTATTACAGATTTAAATAATTTAGGAGAAGTCGCGTTTTCGCGTCGCGATTATTTCAATTTTACAGGTGGTTTTAGAAACCCGAGTCGAAGTAGCGGTACTAATATTAATTTGGGGAGTAATAATTTAGGGTTTTTAACAGCGCAAAACAATAGAGCTAAAGATATTAATACCAAGTTTGGAGCAGCTAATTTCAGCTGGTCGCCTAATAAAGCTTTAGATTTAAGCGGATTTGCTATTTTTTCTAATAGTAAAACCGAATTACAGGAAAATAGAGATATTCAATACACCAATAAAGATTTAGGAATTCCAGACGAAAGTACCGAAAGTAACACGTTACAGCGTAGTGATTTAGGTATGGTGAAATTATCGGCTAAATATAAACCGAACGTTAATAATCAATTAGATTATGATATTTTAGGTCGTATATCAAAAGAATCGCAGGATCAAGATTTTTTCTCTACAGTTAATGGTAGTATCGCTCAGTTAGAAAATTCAAGCCCATATAGTATTAACCAAAATTTAAACTATTACTATACGCTTAATGAAACGAATATTTTTGCTTTAGAAGTTCAACATTTATTACAAGATGAAGATCCGTTTTATAATGCTATTTTAGAAGATAAAGATAATTATGAAGGAACTGCAAATAATTTAGGTTTAGACGGTGCTCAAATAGGCTATAATATTGGTCAAGATAAACGTGTAAAGTCTAATCAAATGGATACCAAGTTAGATTATTGGAATATACTGAATAATAAAAGTGATATTAATTTTACCGTTGGAACGATACTAAGTAGTCAACAATTTGATTCTGATATTTTTCAGTTTTTAGATAATGATTCAAGGTTTAATCCAACTCCAACAATTAATGATGGATTAGACTTTAACGCTATTAAATATAATTTTAGTGATATTTATTTAGGAGCTCATTACAGGCTGAAATCAGGAATTTTTACATTCACTCCAGGAGTTTCTGCCCATGCTTATAGTGCAAAAAACACTCAGTTTAATACCACAGTTACCGATAATTTTTTCAGATTATTACCCGATTTTAATATGCGTATGCAGTTGAAAAAGAGTGAGCAAATAACTTTAAATTACCGTATGCAAACTCAATTTACAGATGTTTCCAAGTTCGCTCAAGGTTTGGTGTTAAACAGTTATAGTTCTTTGTTTTCGGGTAGTCCAGATTTAGAAAGCGCGCTATCTCATAACGTAAACCTGTCTTATTTCAGTTTTAATATGTTTAATTATACGAATGTTTTTGCAAGTCTTAATTACAATAAAAGTATAGATAATATTAGAAACACATCTATTTTTGAACCAGGAAGTGTTGTGCGAGTTAGTTCGCCTTTTAATTCTGGATTTGCTGATGAAAGTGCCAGTGCTAATGCAAGATTTCAGCGAACTTTTGGTAAATTAAGAGCTTCGGTAAGAGGAAATTTAAATTACTCTAAGTTTAACCAGTTTGTTCAAAATGTACAATCTGTGAGTGAGAGTTTTTCTCAAACCTATAGAACTGAATTACGAACAAATTTTAAAACAGCACCTAATATTGAATTAGGGTATCGTTATACTATTCAGGATAATAATCAAGGAAATAGAGACTCTAAGTTTTATACAAAATCGCCATCGGTAGAATTTGATGCACTTATATTTAAATCATTTACATTAAAATCTGATTACTCCTATAATAATTTTAGTGATAATGATAAAACCATTAATAGTTACGAATTTTGGAACGCCTCATTAGCTTACAGAAAGGATAAAGATGCTAAGTTAGAATACGAAATTAAAGCTACTAACTTGTTCAATACCAAGGCTCAAAATAATACGAGTACAAGTGCGGTTTCGGTTAGTGCTACCGAGTATTTTATACAACCATTATTTGTCTCGTTTAGATTGCGATACGAATTGTAAAAATTGCAAGTTTTATTTTGCATACTTAATAAACTATAATATATTTGCCCTCGGTTTTGGGGAGATACTCAAGCGGCCAACGAGGGCAGACTGTAAATCTGCTGACTACGTCTTCGCAGGTTCGAATCCTGCTCTCCCCACTTAAACTTAAAAAGTCTGCAATTATGCAGACTTTTTTGATTTGTGATTTTAAAAGGTTCGTTTAACGTTTAAGCTATGAGTAGTGTGGAGGCAAGGAAACCTTTTTCGTTTCCGTCTACGCACGTAGCAAAAGCTTTTTGTTTTGGTTTATTTTTTTATCGTTAGAGAAAATCCTAAAGATTTTGCGGACATTTTAAATATACGCTTACTTTGGATTAAACACCAAACTCCGCATTATTTATAGGTATTGTTGTAAAGCGTTATATTTTCATTGCCGCCATTTGTTTATATAAGAACTCTTGAATTTCTTGGTTATGTCTAGTTTTTGCAGTTCCACTAATTCTTCCATTTTTTTCCATTTCCGATATTTCATCTTCCTTTTTTGGAAAAGGAAAGCGACCAGCCCAGCTAGTGTAACTTTGAAAATTGTTTAAAAGTTCAATTTCTTTTTCAGACAACTCTATTTTATAATGGTTTACTATATCCATGTAACCATGACCATCGGTATTTTTTGATTTCCATTGATTCATAAATTCCTTAAATGAAGAAATTTGACCACACAGAATATTGTCCTTTTCCTCAAATAAAGCTCTAGCTTTTAAAATTAATTCCAAACTAACTGCATACATAAGCATACTACCTCTAAACAAGCCAAGTGCATGAATTCGTTCATTTTGTTCCCTAATTTGCATAACTTCTTTTCCTTTTTCGAACGAATCATCAGCAGCAAGTTTTAGACTTAAAGCGTGTTCTTCATAAGTTAACCATGAAAGTGAAGGCCTTATCTCGAAGTATTTTTTGATGCTCAATATTTTCTAAATTTTGGAATTGGTTTTAATTCTTTACAACTACGTTGATATGAAATCGTTTTAATGTTTTTATATTATATGTCAAACGAAGTTAGCTATTTTTTTCTGACAAAGTCAAGTTGGGCAATACAAAAAGACTGCCACAATCTAGCTGTCTTTTTATGAGATATTAAAGTTTTTTAGAAAGACCTGCTTCTGTCCGTTCAACTGGTTTAATGGTGCCATCTTCATTAAAATATAAATATTCAGCGCAAATTTTACGTTGCTTTTTATTGCAATCAAATTCGGTGTCTACCCATCGGTGGTAAAATAAAATCCACTGACCGTTAAATTTAACAATAGAATGGTGATTGTTACTGGCGTTTTCCTCATTCATAATCTCTCCTTGGTATTTCCATGGACCTTTTGGTGAATTAGAAGTGTAGTAGGTGAGGACTCTATTATCTTCTGGCATGGTATAATAGTAAATGCCATTTCTTTTAAAAACCCAAGGACCTTCTCTTTTAGGTTTGTAGCCACCCATATCCATTTTATAAAGTTCTCCTTTTACGCTAAGTAAATCGTCTGCCATTTCAGCAACTAAATAATCGCCACCACCATTAAAATAGATATAACCTTTATCATCATCATCTATAAAAAGACAAGGATCGTTTGCATAGGGCTCTGTCCAAAGTGGTTTTCCAATAGCATCTTTAAATGGACCTGTTGGTGAATCGCTCACAGCAATGCCTAAACCCATCCATTTGGTGCTGTTTTTAGGGTTTTTACGATCTTTAAACCCCGTTCCAACAGGAAAGCAGAAATAATATTTTCCGTTTTTATAAGCGGCATCTGGAGCCCAAGCAAAATTATCAGCCCATGATAAATCGTCAACTGAAAGACATGCACCATGGTCGGTCCAGTTTATTAAATCGCCAGACGAAAAAACATGCCAATCTTTCATCCAAAAGTCTTCTTGACAAGGCTCGTCATGAGACGCATATATATACATTTTGCCATCTTTCCATACGTGAGCCGATGGATCTGCCGTTAATATGTCACTACCAAAATTTAATGGGTTTTGTGAGAAACATGTTGAGGTTAGTAATACATAAATCCATATTGTTTTAATTTTAAACAGTTTCATTTTATTTAATTTTAGTTGGTTTTGAAATTTAATAAATTAGATTCTTTTAGTTTTTGCACCACTAATTTCTTTTTGCAAATGATCTAAATACAAAATACCATTTAGATGGTCTATTTCATGCTGAAAAATAACAGAGGTGAAATCTTCAATCATTTCTGTTTTATGCTCACCTTGCATAGTATCGTATTCTATTAAAATAGCGTAAGCTCTGTTGTTAAGTGTATCCGTTCTATTTGGGATTGATAAACAACCTTCTTTACAGGTTTGTTTCTTTTTAGAATATTTTGTGATTTTTGGGTTTAAATAGACTTCAAACGGAAAGTTTTCTTTATCAAAGCGTTGTACCCAGATAATGTTTTTTAAAACACCTACTTGTGGCGCTGCGATACCAACACCCATTGATATACTATCTCTAACGGTAGCATACAACCGTTTTACAAATGTTTGTAATATGTCATCGTTTGGATTGGATTTTATAAAAGTGCTTTTTGTTCTAAGTAATAGAGAGTCTTTTACGTTGTTAATTTTGTAGACACGCATAGGTGTTATGCTATCGGCACTCATAATCAATTTAATTTCTTCAGTAGAAAAAGAGTTTTCAATAATATTTTTAGTGCTAGAACAGCCAAAAATCAAAAAAAAGGAGAATATTAAAAAGATTAATTTCTTCATCTAAGTTAGATAATTAAATGTCGATTATCGACTTACCATTCATTGATTCTATTGGAATCTAATTTAATAAAAATAAAGATTAAAATAGTAAAAGCCCAAAGGCCTGAGCCACCATAGCTAAAAAGAGGTAATGGAATACCAATGGTAGGGATTAATCCCATAACCATACCTATATTTATAAGAAAGTGTATAAATACAATAGAGGCAACACCATAACCGTAAACGCGACTAAATTGAGATTTTTGCAATTCGGCTAAATGAAGTATACGCAATAAGAGTAAAACAAAAACGATAACGACAAAAGTACTTCCTAAAAAACCCCATTCTTCGCCAACGGTACTAAAAATATAATCGGTATGTTGTTCTGGCACAAATTTACCTGTGGTACGCGTACCTTCCATAAAACCTTTGCCGGAGAATCCGCCAGAGCTTATCGCTTTTTCAGATTCATTTAAATTATAGGCAAATGTTTTTTTCATTTGTTGCAGTTTAGCGGGGTCTTTTTCTAAACGTAACCACAAACTTATTCTGTCTTTCTGATGGGGTTGTAATATACTTTGATAAAAGAATTTCACACCAAATGAAATAATTATTGAAACTATTAAAATGAAAATGGATTGGAGAAATGGTGGTTTTTTCTTTTGAAGAAAACGAGATCCCAAAATAAGAATAGTGGTAATGATAGAAGTTATTAATGCTCCAAATTTTAAAGATAAAAGCGATAAAATGATAACCGAAATTCCAATAATTAGATAGTGTTTTGGTAAACCCTCTCGGTATAAAACAAAAAAGAAAGCGCCATAAACAATAGTACTACCTGTGTCATTTTGTAACAACACTAATAGTGCAGGAGTTATAATGATAACAAATACTTGAATTTGATCTTTTAGTGATTTAATATTGGTATTTAAATCGCTAATGTATTTTGACACAGCAAGTGCTGTAGCTGTTTTTGCGAATTCACTAGGTTGAATGGTCATACCTCCTATACCGTACCATGACGTTGCGCCATTTACATTTTTACCAAATATAAACAGCCCTACTAACGAGAGCATGGATATGATATATATAATACTGGAAAAGCGTTCATAAAATTTTGCGTCAATAGATAATAAAATAATTATTAATGCAAACGTTAAAAAAATAAAGATAAGTTGCTTACCATAAGATTGAGAAAAATCTAAATAGTCTATAGTTTCACCTGTATGAGAAGCCGATATAATATTTAACCATCCAAAACCTACTAAAAGAAAAAAAGAATGATGGTTATCCAATCAAATTTAAAATGCCTGTTAGTTGTTCTAACCATTAATTTTGCGGTTTATTTATTTCTTTTAAAAGGCTTTTTAGTCTATTATATTCTTGATCATCAACAATTTGTAATATTGCTTTATCATTTATATTGAAAGGTTTTCCAGAATATGGTTTAGCATATTCATCTTCTAAGCTATGTTTTAAAATCCATTCTTCTAAATCTTTTCTAGTAATATGTCCTTTTATATGTTTTTCTATAAGTAGACTTGCCATTTTTCCAGCAAACCGACTTCCCCAATAGCCATTTTCCACAAAAACGGCAATTGCTATTTTAGGGTTGTCTTTTGGTGCAAATGCCACAAAAATAGAATGATCTGTTAGTTGTGTTCTTAGGCTATCAATAACAGCAAAGTTTTCTACAGTCCCTGTTTTTCCACAAATATCAATATCTTTTACTTGTAAAAATGACGCAGTACCCTTTTTGTAAACTTGAAGCATGCCTTCTATAACGGGTTCAAAATTTTCTTTGTCTATGGTGGTTTGCTTTGGCTTTGTAAATTGATCTGGAAGGGTTTCTCCTTTTATATCTTTTATTATGTGTGGTGTGTAATAATGACCTCTATTTGCTATAGCAGCAATCATATTTGCTAATTGTATGGGGGTTGTAGCAACTTCACCTTGTCCTATAGCATTAGAAATGGTATATGTAGAATAAAATGTTTTAGGGTAAATATGCTTATAATAATCTCGATCTGGGATCCTACCTTTTTGTCCAACAAATAAATCGTTGTTTAAAAATTGACCTAACCCAAAACTTTTTGCATGTTTACTCCAATTATTAATACCATGTGATGCGTTGCCATCCTTATCTAAAATTTTACGATAAGTTGTTGCGAAATATGCATTGCAGGACCTTTGAATACCTGTAATCATATTGTTTCTAGTACCGTAGTTACAATGGCATTTCATAAAACGATTACCATATTTATAACCTTTATAGCAGGTAACTGTTTCGTTTGGAGAAATAACACCTTCTTGTAAACCAATTAGTGCATTCATTAATTTAAAAGGTGAACCAGGTTCGTATACGCCTTGTAAACTTCTATTAAAAAGTGGGTTTGCTTTATCGTCGTTATAAAGTTTTGTGAAATTTTTAGAGCGGTCTCTACCTACTAACAAGTTAGGGTCGTAGGTAGGAGCTGCAACCATAGTAAGTATTTCTCCTGTACTTGGTTCAATAGCAATGATACCACCGCGTTTATTTTGCATAAGCAATTCACCGTATGCTTGAAGCTGTGCATCAATGGTAATGGTAATATCTTTTCCTTGTTCAGGGATGGTGTCAAATTTTCCATTTTTATAGGGACCTATATTTCTATTAAATCGGTCTTTTTGTATAAATTTAATACCTTTAGCACCACGTAATGTTTTTTCATAAGAGGCTTCAATACCTTGTCTGCCAATTAAATCGCCCATTTTGTAATAGGCATCCTTGTTAATATCTCTATTGTTTACTTCACCAATATCACCTAAAACATTAGCACCAATAGTAGTCTCATAATGTCTTAAAGAACGTTTTTGAATATAAAAGCCAGTATACTTGCGCATTTTTTCTTGTAATACGGCATAGTCTTCCTTAGAAAGTTGAGGTACAAAAACCGATGGTAATCTAGGAGAATAATTTCTAGCTTTATTATAAGTTTTAATAAACTGATTTTTGTCAATTTTTAATAAATCACAAAACTCAAGCGTGTCTAAAGTTTCTACTTCTCGAGGAATCACCATAACATCGTATGATGGTTCATTAGCGACTAAAAGGCTGCCGTTTCTGTCGTAAACAAAGCCTCTTTTAGGATAATCATAAACGGTTCTAATAGCATTGTCATCATACAAACTATGCTCATCATAAGAATATATTTGTAAATAAAAGAGCCTTGATATAAATAGAAGCCCGACAAAAATTATAGAAAAGAAAAGTAAAAATTGTCTCATTTAGTTTTTCTACTAAAAATAATAGTTATTAACATGCATAATAAAATAGTAAATATACTTGAGAATAACGTTTTTTGAAGGATTAAAATTATCTTAGAGACGCTAAATATTTCTAAATAAAATAAAACAGTATGATGTATTATTGTTAGTAATGAGATATAAACAAGTTTTGAACCAAATTCTAAATTTTCAAACTTAAGCGCATAGTTCTCATATTGAACTCCAAAAGAAAATCTTAATAATACAGGCCTGGCATATGCTATTAATACCGAAGCTGCCGCGTGAATACCACCAGAATCTGAAAATAAATCGATAGATAAGCCTAATAAAAAGCTTAGTAAAATAAATAAAATACGATTGTTTTTAGTTGGATATAAAACAATAAATAAAACGTAAATATATGGGTTTATATAGCCTAAAAAGTTAACGTGGTTACATATTAAAACTTGAATAAGAATTAAAACAAAAAAACGGATGCTATTTATTGAAACGACACTGTTCATTTAGTTTGTATTTAACAAGTTGGTGATTTCATCGGTGTCTAAGTTTTCTATAATATAGACATGCTCAATATTAGTCATATCGTTAAATAGTGCTACATTGATCTCATAATAATTTTCGGCAGCATCTAGTTTAAAATCTTTAATAGTACCAACAGGAATTCCTTTAGGAAAAATTGAAGAACGTCCTGAGGTAATAATTGTGTCACCTTCAATAACAGGCGCTATTTTTTCAACATCAATTAATTGAATGATGTTTGGTGATTTTCCGTTCCAAACCAAAGACCCAAAATGATTTGTTTTTTTTAATTGAACACTAATCTTACTAGTGGTGTTTAAAATAGAAACTACTGTTGCGTAATTAGAGCTTGTTTCATCAATAATGCCTAAAATACCTTTACTAGTAATAACACCAAAATCTTGCTTAATACTATCTTTTTTTCCTTTATCAATTAATAGGATATTGTTTGTTTGCGAGTAGTTGTTTCTTAAAATGTTACCTGTAATTAACTTGTAATTATTGTTAAAAGAAATACTGTCAATATAAGTAGAGTCTTTATTGTTTTTAGTATTGTATAATAATGATTTTAATTTTTTATTTTCTTCTGCCAGCAGTTCATTTTGAGACTTTAAATTAAAATAGTCTGAAATGTTATTTAAAGAATTATAGATGCCTCCAGTTAAAAAATTAGCCGAATTTATAAATTTACTTTTGTGGTAAGAATGTGACTGAATGGTAAATAAAATAGAAATAGAAAACAGCAACAAGAATAACAAAAAGGTTTTGTTTCTTATTATAAAATTTATAATCTGTTGCATGCGTTATTAGCCTGTTTTATGCTTTTATTTTATCAATACACTTTTGTATTTAGGTAGGTTTTTAAGTGTAATACCAGTACCTCTAACAACAGCCCTTAAAGGGTCTTCTGCAATGTAAACAGGTAAATCTGTTTTTTGTGATAAACGTTTATCTAAACCACGAAGCATTGAGCCTCCACCAGCTAAATAAATACCTGTATTGTAAATATCGGCAGCTAATTCTGGAGGTGTTTGCGATAGGGTTTCCATAACCGCATCTTCTATTCGTAATATAGATTTATCTAAAGCTTTTGCAATTTCTCTATATGAGATAGATACTTGTTTTGGTTTTCCTGTTAATAAATCACGCCCTTGAACACTCATGTCTTCTGGAGGTAATTCTAAATCTTCTGTTGCGGCACCAATTTGAATTTTTATTTTTTCAGCAGTACGTTCACCAACATATAAATTATGTTGTGTTCGCATGTAGTAAACAATGTCGTTAGTAAATACGTCTCCTGCAATTTTAACCGATTTATCACATACAATACCACCAAGAGCAATTACTGCTATTTCGGTTGTACCACCTCCTATGTCAACAATCATATTTCCTTTAGGCTGCATGATATCTACCCCAATACCAATGGCCGCCGCCATAGGCTCGTGTATTAAATAAACCTCTTTACCATTAACACGCTCACAAGATTCTTTTACAGCACGCATTTCAACTTCAGTTATGCCTGATGGAATACAAACAACCATTCTTAGTGCTGGTGTAAAAAATTTCTTTTTTAAAGCAGGAATGTTTTTAATAAACATACTTATCATTTGCTCAGAAGCATCAAAATCGGCAATAACACCATCTTTTAATGGGCGAATGGTTTTAATGTTTTCATGGGTTTTTCCTTGCATTAAACTGGCCTCTTGTCCAACGGCTATTATTTTACCAGAAACTCTGTCTCTAGCAACTATAGAAGGGGAGTCAACAACTACTTTGTCATTGTGTATTATAAGAGTATTTGCAGTACCTAAATCTATTGCAATATCTTCACTTAGGAAGTCAAAAAAGCCCATGTGCTATAAGTAAATTTTAGAGGTTTAAAAACTAATCTTGTAAATGTAATAAAAGTTGAGAAATATATTCGTTTTTATTGATATGGATATGTCTTTGAAGATTAATCTTTTAAAAACCTGATGATTTTATCGGTTTTTTTATTCTCACTTATGCTAAAAGAACATGTAGCATAAGTGAGAATTATATTTTGGAGTGATTTATTAATGTTTGAAATGACGTGTTCCAGTCATTACCATAGCCACACCATTTTCATTACAATAATCAATGCTTAATTGGTCTTTAATAGAACCTCCTGGTTGAATAACGGCAGTAATACCAGCGTTTTTAGCAATCTCAACGCAATCAGGAAATGGAAAAAATGCATCACTTGCCATAGCAGCACCGTTTAAATCAAATTTAAAAGTTTGTGCTTTATGTATCGCTTGTTCTAAAGCATCAACGCGACTTGTTTGCCCTGTTCCAGCAGCAAGTAGTTGATTGTTTTTAGTCAATACAATTGTGTTAGATTTTGTATGCTTACAAATTTTTGAAGCAAAAATTAAATCGTTTAATTCGCTTTCAGTCGGATTGGTATTTGTTACATTTTTTAAACCTTCAATAGTATCTGTAACATTATTTCTGTCTTGTAATAAAACACCATTTAAACAACTTCTAACATTCATTTTTGGCATTTCAATATCATGAAGCGTTAAAATGATTCTGTTCTTTTTGCCTTTAAGAATTTCTAAAGCATCAGCGGCATAACTAGGTGCAATTACAACTTCACAAAATAATCCATGAATTTCTTCAGCAGTAGCTAAATCAATTTCTGTATTACTAATTAAAACACCACCAAAAGCAGATACAGGGTCGCCAGCTAATGCATCAATATAAGCTTGATGTAAAGTGTCTCTTTGAGCTAAACCACAAGCGTTATTATGTTTTAAAATAGCAAATGTTGGGGCGTCGTTTTTAAATTCTAAAATTAAATTAACAGCAGCATCAACATCTAAAAGGTTATTATAGCTTAATTCTTTACCATGAAGTTTTGTGAAAATTTCATCAAAATTCCCAAAGAAAAAGCCTCTTTGGTGTGGGTTTTCACCGTAGCGCAACACTTTCCCTTTTGTTTCACTTATTTTTAAAGCAGCTTCATCATGGTTTTTGTTGAAGTAGTTAAAAATAGCAGTATCGTAATGAGATGATACGTTAAATGCTTTTCCAGCAAAACGTTTTCTGTTTTCTTCAGAAATACTTCCGTTATTTTCTGAAATAAGTGCTAAGAATTCAGCATAATCGTCTACCGATGATACACAAATAACATCAGCATAATTTTTAGCAGCTGCACGAATTAAAGAAATACCACCTATATCTATTTTTTCAATAATATCTTGTTCGCTAGCTCCAGAAGCTACCGTTTTTTCAAAAGGATATAAATCTACAATAACCACATCAATCTGCGGAATGTTATATTCAGCTAATTCGGCAATATCACCATCATGATTTTGTCTGTTTAAAATACCACCAAAAACTTTTGGGTGTAATGTTTTTACACGACCACCAAGTATAGAAGGGTATGAGGTCACATCTTCTACAGGAACAACTTTTATGCCTAAATCGTTAATGAATTTTTCGGTTCCACCAGTAGAATAAATGGTTACACCTTGTTTGTCTAGTTCTTTTACAATAGGCTCTAACCCCTCTTTACTAAATACCGAAATTAATGCCGATTTAATGGTTTTTTCGTTGCTCATTTTGTTGTGTTCTATTTTTAAGGATGTGAAATTTGCAATTATTTGCAAAAGTACTTATTTACTTTAAAAAAGGAGCTTAGATTCGTTAAAAAAGAGGGCGTTTTTTTAACTAAAATAAAGAGTTGTTAACAACTATAATATTTTAGCAACTTCAGCGCAAACAAATTCTAAAAAGCGTTCATCTTCTTTGGTGAATGGGTCTGGGGTGTTAGAGTCGATATCTATTTGTCCAATATTTTCACCATTCACAAAAACAGGAACTACTATTTCAGCTTTAACGGTAATACTACAGGCAATATAATTATCTTGAGCAGATACATCGGGCACTACAAAGTTTTTATTGCTTACAGCCACTTGTCCGCAAATACCTTTCCCAAACGGAATTACAGTATGGTCTGTTGGTTCTCCTACATAAGGACCTAAAAGAAGTTCTTCTTTTAACCCATTTCTAAAATAAAATCCCACCCAATTGTAGTACGCTACATGTTTTTCTAACAATTCACAAATATTTAAAAGGCGTTCGTTTATTGTCTTTTCTGTTTGAAAAACAATCGTTTCAATTTGTGGTTTTAGAGTTTCAAAAATCATATAACTAAAAGTTTTGGTAAAAGTATTTAAAAAGCTGTAATTTCGATATTCAGTTTTAATAAATTTAACAACTAGAATATATAAGTTTTTTTGAAGTTACTCTTTATAAAATACAAATTGATTATAAAATTTATACTTACTTTTTTAGTGGTATATATCTCTTTCTCTGTGTTGTATAAATTTTATTTGGAATATTCGGGTGGTTTCAAATTTCATCCAGATTACATGACGTATTTGGTTTCGAAACAAAGTGAAGCTTTGTTAGATACGTTTGGTTATAACGCACAAGTTCTACCACATCCTAACGAACCCTCTATAAAACTTATGGTTAATGGAAAATATTTAGCTAGAATTGTTGAAGGCTGTAATGCTATTAGCGTTATTATTTTGTTTATGTCGTTTATAATTGCTTTTTCTGGGAAACTGAGAACTACTTTTTTTTATATACTTTCTGGAAGTATAATAATTTATTCAGTTAACTTATTACGTATTGCTGTTTTGAGTATAGGGTTATATCATTATCCACAACATTCAGAATTTTTACATACGGTTGTTTTTCCTGCTATTATATATGGTATGGTGTTTTTATTATGGATTTTTTGGGTGAATCGCTTCTCTAAATTGAATAATAAGCATGAATAAAACTGTAAAATACATCGTGATATTTATCCTTTTTGGGTTGTTGGTTTTAATCCGTTTTTTTGAGAATGAATTGTTTTACGACCCTTATTTAATGTTTTTTCAAAACGACTATTTGTATATTGATAGTCCTCGGCGCGAAGTGTTTAAGCTTACTGTGTTTACAACCTTACGCTATGGATTAAACTCCCTTATTTCATTAAGTATATTATACGTTATTTTTAAAGATAAGAGCATTGTTAAATTCTCATCTATTATTTATTCAATTGCTTTTTTTGTTTTGATATTAATCTATTTGTATTTTGTTGTAAACCCAAGGCAAGAAGATTATTATTTGTTTTTTAATGTACGTCGTTTTTTAATTCAGCCTATTATTTTAATTCTTCTACTACCTGCGTTTTACTATCATAAGCTTAAAAATTAATGTTAATCATTTAATAAAAGTAGAATGTTTGATAGTGATTTTAGTACTTTTGTGTTGTGTTAAAACAATTTTTACATAAAGGATTTTCGATGCTTTTAGCGTTACTCGTATTGTTTTCAACAGTATCTTTTACTATTGAAAAGCATTTTTGTGGTGATGTTTTGGTAGATATTTCTGTTTTTTCTGAAGCTCAAAAATGCGCTACGGAAACTATGGAAATATTAATGAAGAAAACATGTTGTAAAGACGAAATAGAAGTTGTTTTAGGTCAAGATGAATTGAAGTTTTCTTCTTTTGAAGATTTGCATTTTGAACAGCAACAGTTTGTCACAGGCTTAGCATATTCTTATATCAATCTTTTTGTAGGATTAGAGCAACTGTTTATTCCTCATGAAGATTATTCTCCTCCCAATTTGGTTACCGATATTCAGGTTTTAGACCAAGTTTTTATTATTTGATACCTAGATTTTTTTTTGTTATTCCCTTGTATGAGCAATGTCAGTTTTTTCGTTTTCACGAAAAAAATGGAGTTTAAGTGTTCAAATTATATTTCAAAATGAAACATATGTTTACAATTGCAGGTATGACTTGTAATGGTGGTAAAACATCTGTTGATGATAAACTCGGCAATTTAAGAACTACATTAAAGAAGACTAGAATCAAAGCGACTTTTGTCAATAATAGTATTGTGATAGTTGTGTCAATTATTATGATACTCATAACCTACAATTAAAGTGAAAAAAATATTATATATAATACTAATGCTTCCTGTGTTTTCAACTTCTCAAGAGAAGATTACGGGAATGATTATGGAAGCAAATGAGAAAAATGAACCTATAGGATTGGCAGGTGCTAATGTGTATTGGCTTGGTACATCTATTGGTGTTGTAACCGATATTGACGGGAATTTTTCAATTTCATATTCAGAAGAATATACAAAACTGGTTATTAGTTATATTGGTTTTAAAACGGATACACTTACTGTCACTAAACCAAAAACGGTACACCATTGGTTGCAACCAACCGATAATTTGGATGAAGTAACAATTACCTCAAGAAAGCAAGCTACAGCGAAATCATATATGCAAGCATCTAATGTTTTTACAGTTAGTAGCGATGAATTATTAAAAGCGGCATGTTGTAATTTATCAGAAAGTTTTGAAACCAATCCATCTATCGATGTTAATTTTGCCGATGCTATTACAGGAACGCGTCAAATTAAAATGTTAGGGTTAACAAGTCCGTATATTTTAATTGCTACAGAGAATATTCCTTCCATTCGTGGAGCCTCACAAGCATTCGGGTTGAGTTTTATTCCAGGAACTTGGGTGAGTAGTATTCAAATAACAAAAGGCGCTGGTAGCGTTGTTAATGGTTACGAAAGTATAGCAGGACAAATAAATGCAGAATTGGTAAAGCCTACTACAGATAATACATTATTTGTTAATTTATTTGGAAATGTAGCAGGACGTTTTGAGTTAAATACACATATTAATACTAAAGTTTCAGATAGATGGAGTACTGGTTTGTATTTACATGGAAATGCACATAACGAAAAGCATGATGTTAATAATGATAATTTCATGGATATGCCTATGTATAATCAAATAAATATGATGAATCGATGGCAATATACAGATACAGAAAAGGGGTTCGTGAGTTTTATTAATTTGAAATTTTTAAATGATGAAAAACAAACAGGACAACTCGATTTTAATCCGAATACAGATAAATTAACAACAAATAGCTGGGGCAGTGAAATAGATACGAAGCGCTATGAAATTTCTGGAAAATTTGGTTATGTAAATCCAGAGATACCATACCAAAGTTTGGGTGTTCAAACAGCATTTAGTAATCATAAACAAGTCTCCTATTTTGGGTTAAATCAATATGATATTACGCAAAATAGTTTGTATGCAAATGCCATTTATAATTCTATTATTAGTGACTCCAGACATAAAATAAAAACAGGAGTAAGTTATACTTATGATCATTATGATGAGTTTGTAAATACAATGTCTTATGAAAGAACAGAATATTCTGTAGGTGCTTTTTTTGAATATAATTATGATAATTTAGATAGATTGAATCTAACTGCTGGTGTGCGTGTAGATAACCATAATCTATTAGGAGCTTTTGTAACACCTAGATTGCATGCGCGGTATACGCCATGGGAAAAATCGGCTTTACGAGCTTCCATTGGTCGAGGAAAACGTAGTGCTAATATTTTTGCCGAAAACCAAAAGATATTTTCAACATCAAGAGTTATTAATATTATAGATAGTAGTGGTAGTGTTTATGGATTAGATCCAGAGGTTGCTTGGAATTACGGTGTGTCTTTTCTACAAGGATTTAATTTGTTTAAAAGAAAAGCAGATATTACTTTAGATTATTATAAAACAGATTTTGAAAATCAAGTAGTGGTAGATTTTGAAAACCCACAAGAAGTTAGTTTTTATAATCTCGATGGAAAAAGTTATGCGAATAGTTTGCAATTAGAGTTTAATTATAATGTTTTTCAGTATTTCGATTTGCGTATGGCCTATAAATATTACGATGTGCAAACCCAATATAATTCTGATAAATTAGAAAAGCCATTAGTTCCAAAACATCGCTTGTTTGCCAATGCGTCTTATGAAATATATGAGAAAGAAGGTGCCGGGCAATGGAAGTTTGATGTGACTTATAATTGGTTGGGAGAACAGCGTTTTTCATCAACAGCATCCAATCCTTTACAGTATCAATTAGCGGCTTATACGCCAACACTGGCTACCTTAAATGCTCAAGTAACTAAAGTGTTTTCGCCTAAGTTTGAAGTGTATTTAGGAGGTGAAAATATCACCAATGTGAGGCAAAATAACCCTGTTTTAGGAGCCGATAATCCTTTTGGTTCAAATTTTGATACCACATTTGTATATGGTCCTGTTTTTGGAAGCAATTATTATGCAGGATTGCGATTTAAAATAAAATAAGTAAACCGTCATTATTGAAATGACATTAAAAATCAAATAAAAATAATCAGATGAAAAAAATATTAGTACTAGCAGTTATGCTAATTGGAACAACAACATTCGCACAAAACAAAAACGCAAAAACCACTATGGAAGTAGATGGTGTTTGTTTAATGTGTAAATCTAGAATTGAAAAAGCGTGTTTAAAAACAAAAGGAGTTAAGTCTGCTGTTTGGAATGTAAAAACTCATGAATTAAAGTTAATTTATGACGACCGAAAAACAAGTATTGAAACCATTCAAAATAGTGTAACTAATGCAGGACATGATACAAAAGAATTAAAAGCGACAGAAGAGGCGTATGCAAAAGTACATCCATGTTGTAGATATCGAGATGTTGCTGTTCTAGAAGACCATAAGGTTGATGAAGAACACGATCATAAAGATTAAAAAGAAAATGCCCAAATGATTTTAGTTTGGGCATTTTCTTTTTAATAATATATTTCTAAATTGATGTCAGTGTTTTAATATGGTAGTGTCATGTTTTTTTAAAAATATTTTATTGAAATGCTGTATATTAGTGACTTATACAATATGTTAACTTCTAATAACCATCAATGAAAACTATTTTAACAATTATTTTATGTTTTTTTACTTTAACAATTTTAGCTCAATTAGAACCTGTAAAAGCTGGAGTGTATAAATGGACAGATCATCCAGTAAAAGCCAGTAAAGATAGGGAGTCTAGGAAAATATTAGAAGGTGTGTCTCCTCATTTTGAATATTTAGAAATCCATGCTACTACTCAATTTCCTGGAGCTAAACCAGGTACTGCTCATGCTAATGATGATATAGAAGAATGTATTATTGTAAAAGAGGGGTTAATGAAAGTCACTCTTGAAGGCGAAAGTACGGTTTTAGGTATAGGAGGTGTTTTTTTATTAATGCCAAAACAAATGCATTCACTTGAAAATATTGGAGATACCAATCTTACTTATTATGTAATGCGATATAAATCTAAAAAGAAAATGAATATTGAAAGGGGAGAAATTGCGGGTGGTTCCCTTTTGCTAAACCCACAACATTTAGTTTCTAAACCAAGTTCTCGTGGCGCAGGACGCGCTTATTTTGACCGTCCAACAGCTATGTGCGAACGATTCGAAATGCATGTTACTCGATTAGATTCGAAAGGGCTCAGTCATCAACCTCATAAGCATATTGAAACAGAAATTATTTTAGTGTTATCAGGAGAAACAGCTATGATGATTGAAGGAGAAAATTATAAAGGAATAGCAGGTGACTTTTATTTTATGCCATCTCAGTTATTTCATGGGGTAAGTAATGCATCAGATAAACCATGCTCTTATTTTGCTTTTAAGTGGAATTGATGGGTTTTCATAATATCTTAAAACCCTTTATTAATTTTATCCAACTAAATTTTTATACTATGTTTTCTAATTTCACGAAATCAATTATTCCCTTTTTGTTGTTATGTTTTTGTATTATGTCTTCATGTAAACAATCAAAAAAGAAGGATAATATTCAGAAATCTAATTTTGTCTCCTTGGTAAAAAATGATTCGTTAAATACACTTGATGTTTTTATTGATAGAAAATATTTTACATCCTATATGTATGCCGATAGTATTTTAAGAAAACCAGTACTATTTCCAATTTTTACAGCTAGCGAAAAACGGATTACGCGAGGATTTCCTATAAATCCAAATCCTGGTGAGCGTATGGATCATCCTCATCATTACGGACTTTGGTTTAATCATGGAGTTGTTAATGATATAGATTTTTGGAATAGTGCCGTTATTCCAAAGGATCCAGAAATGCGTTACGGAAGAATAAATCATGTTAAATTTTTAAAAGTAGAATCTGGAGAAGTGGGTACTTTGAAAATTGAAAAAGAATGGCGTAGTGATATTGAAGAACTTTTAATTAAAGAACAAACACGCTATGTTTTTAGTGGCGATGAAAATAAAAGAATAATTACGCTAACAACAATGCTTACAGCACCAGAAGTTGATGTATTATTTACAGATTCTAAAGAAGGTATGTTTGCTATGAGAATGAGAAGAGAATTAGAAATAGCTTCTGATGAGCCAGCTATTCTTTTTGAAAATAATCAGGTTACTTCTAAAAGCGATGTTCTTAAAAACGAAGGCGTTTCAGGCCACTATCGCAATAGCAATGGGATAGAAGGTTATCCTGAGGTATGGGGAAAAAGAGCTAAATGGATGCAGCTTGCTGGTTTAGTAGATGGAGATAGTATTTCGGTTTGTATTTTTGATTCTCCCAAAAACCTTAATCACCCTCCACATTGGATGACACGAGATTACGGGTTGTATGGGGTTAATCCTTTTGGTAGTAACGTATATACTAACGGGGAAGAACAGTTTAATTACACACTTAAAAAAGGGGAGTCTACAACTTTTAAATATCAGGTTGTTATTGTTGATGGTGTATATCCAAAACCTGAAAAAATTGAGACACTCTATAGTAATTTTATTGCTGAGGGCATTTAAATTTACATGAAGTAGTTAAGCATGACTTTAAATAAATAAAAACGCCTCAAAATTAATTTTGAGGCGTTTTTTAGTTTATATGTATAGTTATACTATTACATCATTCCTGGCATACCGCCACCTCCCATTGGAGGCATTGAAGCAGATTCTTCTTTAATATCTACTAAAGCACATTCGGTAGTAAGAATCATTCCCGCAACAGATGCTGCATTTTCTAAAGCCACACGTGTTACTTTTTTAGGATCTATAATACCAGCTTTAAGCATATCTACATACGTATCAGATTTGGCATCAAAACCAAAATCTTTTTTACCTTCAAGAATTTTGTTTATAACAACAGAACCTTCACCACCAGCATTTTCTACGATGGTACGTAAAGGTGATTCAATAGCACGTGCTACAATTTGAACCCCTGTTGTTTCGTCTAAATTATCGGTAGTAAGTTTCTCTAAAACCGACTTTGCTCTAACTAAAGCAACACCACCACCAGCAACAATACCTTCTTCTACTGCAGCTCTTGTGGCATGTAAAGCATCATCAACACGATCTTTTTTCTCTTTCATTTCAACTTCACTAGCAGCACCTACATAAAGAACAGCAACACCACCAGCTAATTTAGCTAAACGCTCTTGAAGTTTTTCTTTATCGTAATCGCTAGTTGTTGTTTCTATTTGTGCTTTAATTTGATTGACACGCGCTTTAATATCTTTAGCATCGCCAGCACCATTTACTATAGTTGTATTGTCTTTATCAACAGTAACTGTTTCTGCAGTACCTAGCATGCTTAAATCGGCATTTTCTAAAGTAAATCCTCTTTCTTCAGAAATAACAGTACCACCAGTTAAGATAGCAATATCTTCTAACATGGCTTTACGTCTGTCTCCAAAACCAGGTGCTTTTACAGCAGCAATTTTAAGTCCACCACGTAATTTGTTTACTACCAATGTAGCTAAAGCTTGTCCATCTACATCTTCAGCTATAATTAATAACGGACGACCAGATTGTGCCACTGGTTCTAATATTGGAAGAATTTCTTGTAAGTTAGAAATCTTTTTTATCAAATAATAAAATGTATGGATTTTCTAAATCGGCAATCATTTTATCAGCATCTGTTACAAAGTAAGGTGATAAATAGCCTCTGTCAAACTGCATGCCTTCAACAACATCAACATAAGTTTCCATTCCTTTAGCTTCTTCAACAGTAATAACACCTTCTTTACCAACTTTATCAAAAGCAGTTGCAATTAATTCGCCAATGGTATCATCATTATTAGCAGAAATAGCAGCCACTTGTTTAATCATTTCTGAAGAGTTACCTACTTTTTTAGCTTGTTTTTCAAGATCGGCAACAATAGCTTCAACAGCTTTGTCGATACCACGTTTTAAGTCCATTGGGTTTGCACCAGCGGCAACGTTTTTTAAACCTTCTTTTACAATAGCTTGTGCTAAAACGGTAGCAGTTGTTGTTCCATCACCCGCTAAATCGTTGGTTTTAGAAGCGACTTCTTTTACCATCTGAGCGCCCATATTTTCTAGAGCGTCGTCAAGTTCAATTTCTTTAGCTACAGATACACCATCTTTTGTTACTTGAGGAGCTCCAAAGCTTTTGCCAATAATTACATTACGTCCTTTTGGTCCTAATGTTACTTTTACTGCATTTGCTAATGCATCAACACCACGTTTTAATCCGTCACGTGCGTCAATATCAAATTTTATATCTTTTGCCATAATATGCTTTGTTTTTTATTTCCGCGAAGGCGGAAAACTGTATAATTAAAATCTATTTTGTTTGATGAGATTCCCGTTTTCATGGGAATGGAAGAACTATTTATATAATAGCAAGTATGTCGCTTTCGCGCATAATTAAATAATCTGTTCCTTCTAGTTTAAGCTCTGTTCCTGCATATTTACCATACAAAACAGTGTCGCCAACTTTTACCGTAATAGGCTCGTCTTTAGTGCCTTTTCCAGCAGCTATAACAGTTCCTTTTTGTGGTTTTTCTTTTGCGTTATCTGGAATTATAATTCCTGAAGCTGTTTTAGTTTCAGCGGCAGCAGGTTCAATAAGAACGCGGTCTGCTAATGGTTTAATGTTTAAGCTCATTGTTATATTACTTTTAATTAATTAAATTATGATTTATGTTTAAGGATGAAGCTAAAAATGTGCCAATACTTGATACCTGACAAACTTGCAGAAACAAAAAATGCCAACTGTAATAGTTGGCATTTTAAATATGTTGTGAAAAGAATATTATTTATTTTCAGTACTTTCATCTGTTGAAGTTGCAGGTGCTGCATCTTGTGTTTCAGGTAAAGCTGCTGGTAAAGGTTGTGTTGTTGTTGCATCTGCATCTAATGCTTTAGAATCGATGCTATCAGACCCTCTATTTATTGCAACGTTAGATAGTAAAATTAATACTAATAATAGTGTTGCTAAAGTCCATGTGCTTTTGTCTAAAAAATCTGTTGTCTTTTTTACACCACCTAATTGTTGGGTTCCGCCACCTCCAAAAGAAGAAGATAATCCGCCTCCTTTAGGGTTTTGCACCATGATTACTACGATTAATAAAAATGCTACTACAACAATTAATGCTAAAAATATTGTAAACGTACTCATTATTCTTTGTTATTATGTTCTTGTAATTGTTCTACTGCCTTAATTTGGTTTGCAAAGAAACTACTTTTTTCTGGATATTTCAAACTTAAAATTCTATAAGATTGAATTGCCTTTTTATAGTTTTTTTGTTCTACATAAATACGTGCTAAAGTCTCAGTCATTAAAGACTCTGGTTGTATCATTTGCGCTTTAGCAAGATTGCCTTTTGAGGATGTAGATTTTTTTGGATTTATTTTCGGATTTTGAGTAATAAACTTGTCGATTAACTCAAACTTTTTGACTTTGTCTTTAGAGGTAGAAGTCTTTTTTGTTTTTACAATTTTTAGAGGTTCTTCTATTTCTTCTCGTATTATAGGCTTAAAACTTGTTATTTTTAGCCATTCATTAAAAGAATGTGTTTCTTTTTTTTCAAATTGAAGAGGTTTTCCAAGGCTTAATATCTCGGAAGCAGAAACGTCTTGTGTTTTTGTTTCTTCAGTAACGGTTTCAATAGATTCAGATTCATCTAAAACAAAAGCGTTACTACTTAGCCGCTTTTCTTTTGCTTCAAATAAAGCTGGGTCTAAAACGCCATCAGTATCTTTTATTTGCTGTCTTAAAGCATCATCGATAGTAACGCTTTTGTTTATAGAAATGTCTTCAATATCAACATCTATATCTTTTAAATGTGATGTATTTTTTTTGATGAATTGCGAAATTTCATTTTGAACAAATTCATCAGAAGTAATATAATCAAATAAAATACTTCTATCAGTAGTATAAGCAGCTGTAGTTTTAAGCTCTTGATTGTATTTAAAACTACTCTGGTTTTTTAGACCTTTAAGATATACAGCTCGTGCCGATTGAAAATAGGGAAATTCATCAATAATAGATTTTATAGCATCAGTTTGTTGATGCGCTATAGCTTGTGGATGCTGAAGTATGTATGTAAAATCTGTTTGATTCATTGGCTAAGCCAAATTTAATATATTTTTGTTTTTAATTACCATTTTGCTAATGTGGCGTTAAAAATATCTTGAGTTAAGCGTTCAAAAATTTCTTCGTGTGCTGTGGTTTTTTGTGAGCCAGATAGTAAAGAGCTGCCACCGTAATCATAAAAAAATGAAAAGGATTGCTCTAAATCGTCATCTTCTTTTTTTCTGTTATAAAATCTAACTTTCACACTAATTGTTAGTCTGTTTTGTGCCGCAGTATTTTGCGAGGTAGCTGTAGTTGGTGAAATTCTGTAATCGGTTATTTCGCCTTCGTAAACTAAATCGCCATTAGATGGAACAAGGTTTAAATTAGTTTGATTTTGAATTAAATCTTCTAACGCCAGTTTAAAATCTCGTTCTAAGCCAGGCTCAACTAAAAGCGCATTGTTTTCAAAACGATTTACTTGATAGGTTTTAACATCTGCAGGAATGGATGCTCCGGTAAACGAATAGAAGCCACAACTTGAAAGTAAAAAGCTAAAAGCTAATAGAGAAAAGTAGAGGAAATATTTTTTCATATAATATATAAAACACTGCGAATGTGGTCAGTGTGACATTTAGTTAATATTAGTTCAACGAGCAGTTATTAGTTTTGTTGCGTTTTAAACGGTTTCTTTTTTAAAGATTGTATTGTTTAATTTTTCTATACAATGTACGTTCACTAATACCTAGTTCGGCAGCTGCTAATTTACGCTTTCCGCTGTGACGTTCAAGCGATTTTTTTATTAATTCTAATTCTTTATCGTGTAATGATAGGGTTTCTTCTTCTTCAATCTCTTCGGCAAAATGATATTTATCTTGAATATTTATAACGTCATCATGCTTTGATGAGTGCTCAGGGATTGATAAAACTTCTGTGTTCTCTTGTGTTTCTTCAAAATCTGTATCTTCTTCTTCTTCTTCATTATCACCATAAATTTTTTGAATAAGGGTTTCATGATCTTTTTCAACATCTTTTACATTGCCACTTTTCATGAGCTCCATGGTAAGCTTTTTTAAATCGTTAAGATCGCTTTTCATGTCAAATAAAACTTTATATAAAATTTCACGTTCGCTACTAAAATCGCTTTCAGATTTAGATGTTTTAATAACAGCAGGTAAATTAGTACCCGATTTAGGTAGGTAACCTCTTAATGTATCTGCACTAATAATTCTGTTTTGTTCTAAAACAGAAACTTGTTCGGCAATGTTTCGTAACTGACGAATATTTCCGCTCCACCGATGTTTTAAAAGGACTTGTATAGCGTTATCGGTAAGTTTAACCGTTGGCATTTTATATTTTAATGCGAAATCGCTGGCAAATTTTCTGAATAATAAATGAATATCATCTTGTCTTTCACGCAAAGGTGGTAAGTGTATGTCTACGGTGCTTAATCGGTAATATAAATCTTCACGAAATTTTTCTTTTTCAATGGCTTCAAACATATTTACGTTTGTTGCAGCAACAATACGTACATCGGTTTTTTGAACCTTGCTCGAACCTACTTTTATAAACTCACCATTTTCTAAAACACGCAGTAAGCGTACTTGTGTAGTTAGTGGTAATTCTCCAACTTCATCTAAAAAAATAGTACCACCATCGGCAACTTCAAAGTAACCACTTCGAGTTTGTGTAGCACCTGTAAAAGCGCCTTTTTCATGGCCGAAAAGTTCACTGTCTATAGTGCCTTCAGGAATTGCACCACAGTTTACGGCAATATATTTATTGTGTTTTCTGTGTGATAATTGATGTATTATTTTAGGGATACTTTCTTTACCAACACCGCTTTCGCCAGTAACCAATACCGAAATATCGGTAGGTGCTACTTGAATGGCTTTTTCAATAGCACGATTTAGGGATGGTGTATTTCCAATAATACCAAAACGTTGTTTTATAGCTTGAACTGATTCCATAAGCCCCTTAATCCCCAAATGGGGAGTTTAAAACGTTAAATATTGTATGTTGTTTCATTTTGTTTTTTTTAATTATTTTCACTCAACCCAATCGCTTCTCCAATTAGAGTGGCACTTGTGCAATCTGTTACATTAACATTAACAAAGTCTCCAATTTTATAGCTTTCTTTAGGGAAAACAGCAACAACATTTTGAGATGTTCTTCCAGACCATTGTGCATCAGATTTTTTAGATTCTTTTTCAATTAAAACTTCTACAGTCGTATTTAAAAAAGCTTTGGTTCTAATTTCGCTATGTGCTCTTTGTAAATCTACAATATCTTGTAGTCTTCGTTTTTTTGTTTCTTCAGGAACATCATCTTCCATATTCCGTCCTGCCATTGTTCCTGGACGTTCTGAATAGGTAAACATATATCCAAAATGATATTTTACATAGTCCATTAATGAAACGGTGTCTTGAAAATCGGCTTCAGTTTCCGTTGGAAAACCAACAATCATATCTTGGCTAATAGTGCAATTTGGAATAATACGACGGATATTATCAATTAATTCCATGTATTCTTCCCGTGTATGCAAACGATTCATTGCTTTTAAAATGCGATTACTGCCACTTTGTACAGGTAAATGAATATGATTGCAAATGTTTTGATATGTTGCCATGGTTTTAATCACATCCAATGTTAAATCTTGTGGATTTGATGTTGAAAAGCGAATACGCATTTTAGGTTGTGCTTGGGCGCATAACTCTAATAAATTAGAGAAGTTTACAGCTGAGGCTTTTTGTAAATCACTGGCTTTATCAAAGTCTTTTTTTAGTCCGCCACCATACCACAGATAACTATCTACATTTTGTCCTAGAAGTGTAATTTCTTTATATCCTCTATTCCATAAATCGTTAACTTCCTCAATAATACTTTGTGGGTTTCTGCTACGCTCTCTACCACGTGTAAAAGGTACTACGCAAAAGGTGCACATGTTATCGCAACCACGAGTAATAGATACAAATGCTGTAACACCGTTTGTGTTTAGGCGTACAGGTGAAATGTCGCCATAGGTTTCTTCTTTAGAAAGAATAACATTTATAGCATCTCTACCTTCATCAACTTCGGCTAACAAATTTGGTAAATCTTTGTAAGCATCAGGGCCAACTACTAAATCAACAATTTTTTCTTCTTCAAGAAATTTTGTTTTTAATCGTTCTGCCATACAGCCTAAAACACCGACTTTCATTTTAGGATTAAGGTCTCTTTTTATAGCATTATATTTTTCTAAACGTTTACGAACGGTTTGTTCGGCTTTATCACGAATAGAACAGGTGTTTACTAAAACTAAATCGGCATCTTCAAGGTTTTGAGTGGTGTTATATCCTTGGTCTTGCATGATAGAGGCCACAATTTCGCTATCGCTAAAATTCATAGCACAACCATAACTTTCAATAAAAAGTTTGCGGGTGTTTTCTTTTTTTTGTTCAAGAATTAAAGCATCTCCTTGTTTGCTTTCGTCTATTGTTTTTTCCATAGTTTACTAGAAATGAACCACATTAATCTTAGTGTAGATCGAGGTTTTTAATGGCGAATGACTTCTGAAAAAAAATAAAAATCACCAGATTAAACATGTATGGTTCAATAAGCATGCAAAGATACAATATATTTATGTTTTATGACAAAGTGTCAGACACAAAATGTATTATAAATTTTGTTAAATATTATATAAAAGGTTTCCTTTGATTGAAACATTAATCAGCATTTTAAAAATGAATACACTTGATGGTTTACTAAAGAAAATAGATAATGCTCCAGCTTTAGATTTTGGAACAATTATTAATGATTGTGTTGAACTATATAAAAAAGTTTGGCTTAAAGGGTTTTTAATGGTTTTGTTTATTGTAATTGCTGGAATACTTATAGGTCTTTTCTTCTCAGCAATAGGCCTTGGCACTCAAACAGATTTATTTGAAAATGGGTTTAATTTTAAGTCTTTTTCAAAGTTTTATTCTATGAATGCGATATATAGTCTGCCTCAAACTATTTTAACAAGTACATTAACACTCCTTTTTGTTGGCGCTTTTTATAGAATTTGTAAACAGGTAGATTCAGGAATAAATGAAAATGATGATTATTTTTATTTTTTTAAAAAGGAATACTTTAGTAAAATTTTTATGCTTGGTATTATTTACGCTGCAATAGCAACTGTTGCTCAAGTATTATTTATGATACCTTATATTTATGTGTTTGTACCTTTGTCTTATTTTGCAATAGTTCTCGCTAATAATCCTGATTTTACTGAAACTGAAATTATAAAAGCAAGTTTTGCGATAGGGAATAAAAAATGGCTTATCACTTTTGGGACGATGTTTATTGCAGGGATAATTGCAATGTTGGGGATTTTGGGTTGTGGAATAGGACTTTTATTTACGTTGTCTATCGTTTATTTTCCAGTGTTTTTTATTTATAAAGAAGTAGTCGGGTTTGAGGAAACTAGTGAGATAGATCAAATAGGAATGCATGAAGATGAATCGAGTTTTTAACAAATAAGTATGTGATATAATTTTTGATCAAAATTATGTTATTGTTGAAATAGAAAAAATATCAGTATAAAATATATACATTTTTAAATAAAAAGAGTTGTGTTTTAAGTGTTAAATAGAGCTCTTTTTGTTTAAATAATAAACAGATAATCTCGAAAATTAGGCAGATAAACTTTTTTTCACATACATTTGTAGCTTCAAAAATTGAAGTATGGCGAAGAATTTAGTGATTGTTGAGTCACCTGCTAAGGCAAAAACTATTGAAAAATTTTTAGGAAAAGATTTTAAAGTAGAATCTAGTTTTGGACATATATCCGATCTTCCTTCTAAGGAATTAGGGGTAAATGTAGACGGTGATTTTAAACCAACATATGAAGTTTCAAAAGATAAAAAGGCAGTTGTAAAAAAACTGAAAGATTTAGCTAAAAAAGCAGATTGGGTATGGCTAGCAAGTGATGAAGATCGCGAGGGTGAGGCTATAGCATGGCATTTAGCTGAGACTTTAAAATTAGACAAAGACAAGACAAAACGTATTGTTTTTCATGAAATCACTAAATCGGCTATTCAAAAAGCTATTGAAAACCCAAGAGGTATAGATTATGATTTAGTAGATGCGCAACAAGCACGTCGCGTATTAGATAGGATTGTAGGTTATGAATTGTCGCCAGTACTTTGGAGAAAAGTAAAAGGAGGCTTATCGGCAGGTCGTGTACAGTCTGTTTCTGTGCGCTTAATTGTAGAACGAGAACGAGATATTCAAAACTTTACACCAGAAGCTTCTTATAGAATTGATGCAGAGTTTTCAAATGAAGACGGACAATCTTTTAAAGCAAAACTACCTAAGACGTTTTCATCTAAAGAAGCTGCTTATAAATTTTTAGAATCAAATAAAGCAGCTAGTTTTAAAGTTGCAGATTTACAAAAAAAACCTGCAAAAAAATCACCAGCAGCACCGTTTACAACTTCTACTTTACAACAAGAAGCATCGCGTAAATTATATTTTTCGGTAAGTAAAACCATGACTATGGCTCAGCGCTTATATGAGGCTGGACTTATTACTTATATGAGAACAGATAGTGTAAATTTATCTGATGAAGCAAGAAATGGAGCGCAAGCAGAAATAGAAAGTGCTTATGGTTCTAAGTATAGTAAACCTAGAAATTACAAAGGAAAAGCAAAAGGAGCACAAGAAGCGCATGAGGCTATAAGACCTACTAACTTCGCTGTGCATTCTGTAGATATAGATTATGATCAAGCACGATTATACGATTTAATCTGGAAACGTGCTATTGCTTCTCAAATGAGTGAAGCAGAGCTAGAGCGCACCAATGTGAAAATTAGTGCCTCGACACATAAAGAAACATTTACAGCTAACGGTGAGGTTATTACTTTTGATGGCTTTTTAAAAGTATATTTAGAAGGTACCGATGATGAAGATGCTGAGCAAGAAGGGATGTTGCCAGCAATGAAAACTAATGAAACTTTACTAAATAGTTATATTACTGCCACAGAGCGTTACACACGTGCGCCAGCAAGATTTACAGAAGCATCACTAGTTAAGAAGTTGGAAGAATTAGGTATTGGTCGTCCGTCAACTTATGCGCCAACTATTTCAACTATTCAAAATAGAAATTATGTTGAAAAAGGAGCTGTTGAAGGTGTGGAGCGTGAATATACTCAACTTAAATTACAGAATGATAATTTAACAGATACCATGCTCTCTGAAAAAGTAGGTTCTGATAAAGGAAAACTAGTGCCGACAGATATAGGGATGATTGTTACCGACTTTTTGGTAAATCATTTTGAGAATATTTTAGATTATAATTTTACAGCTAAAGTAGAAGCTGATTTTGATGATATCGCAGATGGAAAAGAGGATTGGATTAAAATGATGAAATCGTTTTATAAAGATTTTCATCCTATTGTAGAAGATGTTAAGGAAAATGCTGATAGAGAATCTGGAGAGCGTATTTTAGGAACCGATCCAAAATCGGGGAAACAGGTTAGTGTGCGTTTAGGTAAGTTTGGACCTATGGTGCAAATAGGAACGGTTGATGATGAAGAAAAACCACAATTTGCAAGTTTAAGTCCAGACCAACAATTAAACACGATTACTTATGAAGAAGCTATGGATTTATTTCAGCTTCCAAAAAGTTTAGGTGAATATAAAGGAGAAGATATACTCGTTAATAATGGGCGTTTTGGACCTTATGTTAAGTTTGGAGATTCTTTTGTGTCACTTCCAAAAGGTGTTGATCCTTTAAGTGTGGAGTTGGATGATGCTATTGTTTTAATTAAAGAGAAACAAAAAGCTGATGCTCCAATATATATGTATAAAGATTTACCTGTTCAAAAAGGTAAAGGGCGTTTTGGACCATTTATTAAATGGAACAATATGTTTATAAACGTAAATAAAAAATACGATTGGGATAACCTATCTGATGAAGACATTATTGAGTTAATTGAAACTAAAATTCAAAAAGAAATCGATAAGGTCATTCATAATTGGGAAGATGAAGGTATTCGTGTTGAAAAAGCACGCTGGGGCAGACATAATGTTTTAAAAGGAAAAATAAAGGTTGAATTACCTAAAACTGTAGATGTTTCTGAGATGACTTTAGAAGAAGCTAAAGCAATAATAGAAGCAAAAACACCAAAAAAGAAAGCTACAAAGAAAAAAACAACGGCTAAAAAGAAATAAATTTCGTTAAAACGTCAAATTATCAACGTTTTGTGAATAACATTGTTTTTTAGTTTTGTTGTAAAATCGTTTTTTCTGTTGATATTTGTAAAAAAAGAACAAGAAGTAATTATACATATTTAATGAATTTTAATTTTCTGTCTCCTGTTTCAGATTTGGTTTTAGCTCATAATGAGTTGCTTGAATCGCAGGCTTTAGGTAGGAAACTTCGAATTCACTCTACTCAAAATGGAATACCTGATTTAGAAAATGTTAACATTGCTATACTAGGTGTTTTAGAAAACAGAAACGATGTTAACTACATTGGAGAAGAATTTCAGTTAAATGAAATTAGAAAATCTTTTTATGGTCTTTTCCCAGGAAGTTGGAATACTACTATTGCCGATTTAGGAGATATTAATAAAGGAGAAAGTATTGAAGATACTTATTTCGCTTTAAAAGAGGTTATTAGTATTCTTGTGAAAAAAAATATCATTCCCATTATTTTAGGTGGGACACAAGATCTTACTTACGCAAATTATCGAGCTTATGATAATTTAGTTCCAATGGTTAATATTGTTAATGTTGATAGTAAGTTTGATTTAGGAGATTCTGCAAAGCCCATAAAGAATAATAGTTTTGTTGGTAAAATAATTTTAGATGAACCTTATAATCTCTTTAATTATGCTACTATAGGTTATCAAACCTATTTTAATTCGCAAGAAGAAATAGATTTAATGGATAGCTTGTATTTTGAGTCGTATAGATTAGGACAGGTTTCAAGTAACATAACCATTGTAGAACCAGCGTTAAGAGATGCTAATATTGTTAGTATTGATTTAAGTTCGGTTAAAGGCGCTGAGGTAAGTTTAAATCAAAAGTATTCTCCAAATGGCTTAGATGGTAAAGAAATTTGTGCCATTGCACGATATGCTGGTATTAGTAATAAAGTATCATCTTTTGGGATATATGAATATAAACCATCAAAAGATGATGAGATTACATCCATGTTAGTGTCGCAAATACTGTGGTACTTCATTGAAGGTGTTAATTTTAGAGTAAACGACGATGATTTTTCAGATGAAAATAATTATCAAAAGTTTATAGTTTTAGTAGATTCAGAAGAATTGGTGTTTTATAAGAGTAATAAAACAGGCAGATGGTGGATAGAGATTCCTTTTTTATCTGAAGTTAATAATAAATTAAAGAGACACACGTTATTACCTTGCATGCATCAGGATTATCTCGATGCATGTAATAATATAGTGCCTGATCGTTGGTATAAGGCGTTTCAGAAAAATAGTGTTTAAAAGATAAGTTAAGGTTGAAACGTTGTTTTCATCGGTAAAACGTTATTTTTTTACGATGAAATGTAATTTTTTTTGATAAATAGTTGTTTTTTAAAAAATATATAAATATGTTTACGCTTTGAAAATGAAGCTTAAAAAAATTAACCTCGAGTTTTCTATGGATATGAAGAAGTTTATATTATTAACCGCAGTATTAACAATGCTAGCTAGTTGTGGCTCTAAAGATAGAGGTGAATTAGTTGGTGTACAAGGAAAAAAATGGCATCCAGAAAAGCCATATGGAATGGAGCTAATCCCTGGTGGTTCATTTATAATGGGTAAAGCTGATGATGATTTGGCTGGAGTTCATGATGCACCTGCAAAGACTGTAACAGTTCGAGCAATTTATATGGATGCTACCGAAATCACAAATAGTGAATACCGTCAATTTGTCAATTGGGTTAGAGATTCTATAGTTAGAATGAAACTAGCTGTTTTAGCAGATGAAGTAGCAAAAGTACCTGAAGATGGTGGTATTGGAGAGTATGCATTTAAAGATGCAGATACAGCTAATATGTCTGTTTACGAAAAATATATGTTCGAAAACTATACTGGATTAGGACCAACAGGATATGAAGGTAGAAAAATAAATCATGATATCGATTTGATTTTTGATACATCAGAATATCCAGACGAATACTATGCTGAAGTTATGGATACCATGTATTTACCTTTAGAGGAGTCATATAATGGTCAACGTACTTGGGATGTGAAAAAGTTTAAGTTTCAGTATAATTATATGGATATACAAGAAGCTGCAAAAAATAGAAGCATTACTCGTAAAGAAGCTATTAAGAAAGAAGAAATTGAGATTTATCCAGATACAACAGTATGGATAAGAGATTTCGCTTATTCTTATAACGAACCAATGCATAACGATTATTTTTGGCATGATGCTTATGGAGATTACCCCGTAGTAGGTGTAACTTGGAAACAAGCTAAAGCATTTTGTGAGTGGAGAACAATCAATAAAAACTCATACCAAAAATCTAAAAAAGGATCTGCTATGGTAAATACTTTTAGATTACCTTCTGAAGCAGAATGGGAGTATGCTGCAAGAGGAGGACTGCAAGCTGCAACGTATCCTTGGGGAGGTCCTTATGCAAAGAGCGATAGAGGATGTTTCATGGCGAATTTCAAACCAGTGCGTGGAGATTATGCAGCAGATCAAGCTTTATATACCGTTGAAGCTAAATCTTATGAGCCTAATGATTATAACTTATATAATATGGCGGGTAATGTTTCAGAATGGGTAGATGCGTCTTATGATCCTAATTCTTACGAATATATATCTACAATCAATCCGAGTGTGAATGATAAGAATAATAAACGTAAAGTAGTAAGAGGTGGTTCTTGGAAAGATGTTGCTTACTTTTTACAAGTAAGTTCTAGAGATTACGAATATGCAGATTCTGCAAGAAGTTTTATAGGGTTCAGAACAGTACAAGATTACATGGGGACAAAAGTAACAAAGTAGTAAGAACACCTAAAGTTTAATCAAATCAAATCAATAACCTATTAATTAACCTACTTAAGTAGAAATACTTAAAAATTTAAAATCAAGAAATTATGGCACAGTCAAAAGCAGGTAAGAAGTTCATGAACATGGCTTACGGATTAGGAGCAGCAATTGTAATTATTGGAGCGCTTTTTAAAATCACTCATATGGAGTTTGGATTCATCACAGGTAACTTTATGTTAACATTGGGTTTAGTAACAGAAGCAATTATTTTTGCACTTTCAGCATTTGAACCAGTTGACGATGAGTTAGATTGGTCTTTAGTGTATCCAGAATTAGCTGGAGGACAAACTGGTAAAAAAGAAGCCAAAGAAGACGCGCAAGGATTATTATCTAAAAAATTAGATGAGTTATTAAAAGACGCTAAAATTGATGGTGAATTAATGGCTAGTTTAGGCGACAGCATTAAAAATTTTGAAGGTGCTGCAAAAAACATGTCATCTACTGCAGATTCTATTGAAGCTACAAAAAAATATGGTGAAGAATTATCTTTAGCAGCAGCACAAATGGAATCATTAAACAGTTTATATAAAGTACAATTAGAAAGTGTTAATAAACAAGCAACTATTAACGAAGAGTCTATTGAAAACGCAGCTAAATTAAAAGAGCAAATGCAATCTTTAGCATCTAATTTATCTTCATTAAATGGTGTGTATGGCGGTATGTTATCTGCAATGAATAAAAGCTAATTAGGGGTTAATCCCAAATTTAATATTAACCAAAAACCTAATTAGAAATGGCAGGAGGAAATTTATCACCCAGACAGAAAATGATTAATCTGATGTATTTAATATTTATAGCAATGCTAGCTTTAAATATGTCTAAAGAAGTGCTTTCAGCCTTCGGATTAATGAACGAAAGACTTGTAGAATCTAACGAGTCTGCAGAAGAACGTAACAATAATTTTGTTGATAACCTAAAGTTAAAAGCTGAGGAACAACCAGAAAAATACGAGCCTTTAAAAGCTGATGCTGAAAAATTACACAAATTAGCTAAAGATTTTGATTCTTATTTAGCTGAATTAAAAGGTAAAATGACAGCAACAGTTGATAACCCTACCGATTATGAAATTATGGATAAAGGCGATTACCTTGATCAAAATTTCTTTAAAGGAGCAAAACTGAAAGATGATGGACAAAAGTTTTTAGACCATATAAATGGTTTTAGAGAAGGTGTTATTAGCTTGCTTTCAGGAAAAAAAGGTATGGAAAGTATCATCGCAGGTGTTAAAGATAAGTTTAATACTGATCCAGTGAAACGTGGAGCAGGAACTGTTGAATGGTTAGATCATAATTATAAAGGATTCCCTTTAGTGGCTTCTTTAACTAAAATGACTCAAATTCAGGCAGATATTAAAACTACTGAATCAGAAGTATTATCTAACATGCTTAAAGGAACTTTAACTGATGAAGTTTCTATGAAAAATTATGCAACTTTAATGGAAACATCTAAATCGGCTTACTTTAACGGTGAGCAATTTGATGGAGAAATTGTGTTAGGTCGTACAGATGCTTCTACTAAACCTAATAGAGTTGAATTAACTCTAGATGGAAGAAAATTAGTTGAAAATAAAGATTTTACTATCGAAGGTGGTAAAGTGAAATTGAAAGTAGGAACGGGTGGTGTAGGAGAGCATAAAATCTCAGGAAATCTATATTTTTCTCAAGAAGGAGAAGAGGTAGTAGTGGAAGTTAAGCAATCATTTGCAACTGTTTCTAAGCCAAATTCAGCAACTATTTCTGCCGATAAAATGAATGTCGTATATCGTGGTGTAAAAAACCCAATGACTATTTCATTTGCTGGTATTCCAGACAATAGAGTTACCGCAAGTGCTCAAGGTTTATCTAGAGCTGGTGGAAGTACCTATGTTATGGATGCTACACAAATAAAAGGTAGAGAAGTTACGATAAATGTTACAGGAAAGTTGCCTGATGGAAAACCAGTTAGCGATAGAGCTACTTTTAGAATTAAAGATTTACCAAAACCAACAGGTACTGTAAGAGGTGAAGATGGCGCTATTAAAATGCAAAAAGGAAGTCTTAAAATTTCAACTATTGGAGCTAAATTTGACGATTTCGATTTTGAATTACCATTGCGTGTAACAGGATTTAAATTTAAAGTTCCTGGACAACCAACAATAAATGTTAAAGGCAATAAATTAGATAGCAGGTCTCAAGCAATATTAGCTAAAGCTAAGCGAGGATCTGATGTTACAATATTCGATATTGAAGCAAAAGCTAGTGGTGTTAGCGTTATACTTAAAAAAGTATCACCAATCATTATTGAGCTTACAAATTAAATTCATTAGGGATATTTCCTAATAATAATTAAAGTAAATTGAGATGAAATTAAAAAGTTTTTTATTAACCGTTGTAGCTGTTTGTACAGTGTCTGGTATGTTTGCTCAAGCAAATATATTAAATGCTAAAAGCCCTGAACAAATTGGTGTTAGAACAGAAGCGCAAAAGGCAATCGATAATGACAAACCGTTAGAATATGGTTATGTTGACGATAGAGATATTCTTTTTTCTAAAACAGTATGGGAAAAAATCGTTTTAGACGAGCGTGCAAATTTCCCACTTTACTATCCAATAGATACAAATAATATTGGAAAAGATAGACGTTCATTGTATGATGTGCTTATGAAGAATATCAAAAACGGTAATATCAAAAACATTTATGATGATTCTTATTTTACAACAAAAAGAACTTTAAAGGACATTGAGTCTGCATTGGTTAAAATTGACACTACCGAGTTAGGTATTGAGCAATTAAATGCTGGTGAAGAATTATCTGCTGAATATATTAACAGAAGAGATATTACAGCTGCAGATATTACCGAATATCATATTAGAGGACTTTGGTATTTTGACAAGCGTCAAGCTGAAATGAAATACAGACTAATAGGTATTGCTCCTGTAGCACCAGATGTTAACTTTATTGAAGATGAAAATCCAGATTTAGTACCACTTTTTTGGATATTTTTTCCAGATTCAAGAGAGGTGTTACATGAAGCCAAAGCTTTTAACAATGAAAATAGTTCAATTCCTTTTTCTTTCGATCATATTTTAAATTCTAGACGTTTCCAAGGTTATATTTTTAAAGAAGAAAATGAACAAGGAGATAGAAAAATTACTGAATATGTGTCACAAAATGCGTTGATGCAATTGTTAGAATCTGAAAGAATTAAAGATAAAATTAGAGATTTTGAATTAGATATGTGGACATATTAATACATTCAATATTTTAAAAAGTAAAAAAGACTATCTGAAAATGATAGTCTTTTTTTTTGTCATTCTAAGTATCTTTACTGCCTTATGCAAGTAGATTATATTATTGTTGGAATCGGGTTAGCGGGTATTAGTTTTTGTGAACAGTTAAAAGCTAATAATAAAAGTTTTATGGTGTTTGATGATACATCGCAGCAATCATCAGCTGTAGCAGGAGGGTTGTATAATCCTGTTGTTTTAAAGCGTTTTACTTCTGTTTGGAAAAGTAAAGAGCAATTAGATATTGCGCTTCCAATGTACAATCGATTAGAGGAAACATTAAAAGTAAAACTTGATTATAAAATACCTGTATATCGTAAATTCGCATCTTTAGAAGAACAAAATGATTGGTTTGCAGCATCCGATAAGCTAACACTTGCCGAATACCTTTCAACAGATATTATTAAAAATGAAAATGAATCAATTCAGGCTTCTTTTGGTTTTGGTAAAGTTTTAAAAACAGGAAGAATAGATGTGAAAACTTTAATTGATGCTTACAAAACAGATTTATTAAATAAGAACATATATATTAATGAATCATTTAATTATGATGATTTAAAAGTTAGCGATGCTACTATTCAGTATAAAAATATAACATCAAAGTGCATTGTTTTTGCCGAAGGTTTTGGAGTTGTTAAAAACCCTTATTTTAACCATTTGCCTTTAGTACCAACAAAAGGCGAGTTACTTATAATTCATGCACCTAATTTGAAAATGGATTATGTTTTAAAAGCAGGCGTTTTTTTAATTCCGTTAGGTAATGATTTATATATTGTTGGTGCTACATACGATTGGGATGATACAACGCATGCTGTTACACCAAAAGCAAAAGACGAGCTTTTAAATAAATTAGATAAACTTATTAGTTGTTCTTATAAAGTAGTGAGACAAGTTGCAGGTATCCGTCCTACAGTTAAAGATAGACGCCCTTTAGTTGGGCAACATCAAGATTACACGAATATGTATGTGTTAAATGGTTTAGGTACACGAGGTGTTATGATTGGACCTTATGTTGCAAAACAACTCTTTAATTTTATTGAAAACGAAATACCTCTAGAAGATGAAATTGATATTAAACGGTATAATTAATTATTTCTTATCTAAAGATTTATCATAATGCATAAAGATATTAATCCAGATATTTCTAGATACTCTTATTATTACTGGTAAAAAAGCCATTAAAGTGGCAACAATAGAAATAAAAACAATATTGATGTTAGCGTTAAAGAAATAAAATGAAATTACAAAAGCCGCTACAGCAAAAGCTATACCTACAGCGTAGCTAACATACATAGCGCCATAAAAAAATGAAGGTTCTATCTTATATTTAGTGCCACAATTGCTGCATGTTTCATGCATATCTAAAACTTCAGAAATTATATAAGGATTCTTGTTTTTATACATGGATTCTTCATGACATTTAGGGCAAGTTCCAGTAAAAATACTATATAATTTTGTTCCTTTTTTAAACATATATTTTAACGTATTTTTGCAATCGCAATTACAGGACAAAAATAAGATTTTAATAATTAAAGTTCTGTAGCTTAAGTAACATTTCTATGATGAACATTCATAATTTATCGGTTTCATTTCAAGGAGAATACCTATTTGAAGATATTACATTTAAACTTGGTAATGGCGATAGAATTGGCCTTATTGGAAAAAATGGTGCAGGTAAATCTACCATGTTAAAAATTCTATCTAAAGAGATGGAACCAGATACAGGACAAATAGCTGCTGATAAAGAACTTAAAATTGGTTTTTTAAAGCAAGACATTGATTTTATTTTAGGAAGAACGGTGTTAGAAGAAGCTTATGAAGCTTTTGTAGAAATTAAGGAATTAGAAGCTAAAATGGATGCTGTTAACACTCAAATGGCAGAGCGTACCGATTATGAAAGTGATGGGTACCATCAATTGATGGTTGATATAAACGAGCTTCAACATCAATATGAAATTTTAGGAGGCTATAATTATCAGGGAGATACTGAAAAAATTCTTCAAGGATTAGGATTTAAAAGGCAAGATTTTAATAAACTTACCGATACGTTTTCTGGTGGTTGGCGCATGCGTATTGAATTGGCTAAGTTATTACTTCAAAATAATGATATATTACTTTTAGATGAGCCAACAAACCATTTAGATATTGAATCGATTATTTGGTTAGAAGGGTTTTTGAGAAATTATACTGGAGCTGTAGCCATTGTGTCGCATGATAAAATGTTTTTAGATAACGTAACCAATAGAACTATTGAAATTTCATTGGGTAGGATTTATGATTATCCCAAGCCGTATTCAAAATACTTGGTACTTCGTGAAGAGTTGAGAACACAACAATTAGCGTCTCAAAAAAATCAACAAAAACAAATTGAACAAACCGAAAAACTGATTGAAAAGTTTAGAGCCAAAGCATCAAAAGCTACTATGGCGCAATCGCTTATTAAAAAACTTGATAAAATTGATAGAATAGAAGTTGATGAAGATGATAATAGTGTTATGACACTTAATTTTCCTGTTTCAATTACGCCAGGAAAGGTTGTTGTGGAAACAGAAAAGGTGTCAAAAAACTATGGTGATAATCAGGTTTTAAAAAATATAGATTTACTTATTGAACGTGATAGTAAAACAGCTTTTGTTGGACAAAACGGACAAGGGAAATCTACTTTGGCAAAAATAATTGTAGGCGATATAAAGTATGATGGGCATTTAAAATTAGGACATAATGTTCAGATAGGATATTTTGCTCAAAATCAAGCAGAGTATTTAGATGGTAGCAAAACGGTGTTAGATACCATGATTGATGCTGCTAATGAAACCAATAGAAGTAAAGTAAGAGATATTTTAGGATCTTTTTTATTTAGAGGTGATGAGGCAGAGAAATATGTACGTGTACTTTCTGGAGGAGAACGTAATCGTTTAGCTTTAGCAAAATTAATGCTTCAACCATTTAATGTTTTAATAATGGATGAGCCAACAAATCACTTGGATATAAAATCTAAAAATGTTTTAAAAGAAGCGTTAACACGATTTGAAGGCACTTTAATTTTAGTGTCGCATGATCGTGATTTTCTACAAGGATTAACGAGTAGTGTTTATGAATTTAAAGATCATAAGGTAAAAGAGTATTTAGGTGATATAGATTATTATTTAGATCAACGTAAAGTAGAAAACTTAAGAGAGGTAGAGAAGCGAACGGTTGTAAAGAAAGAAGCTCCTAAAGAAAAGAAACAACAATCATATGAAGACCAGAAAAAAATAAAGTCTTTAAATAATAAGTTGAGTAACGTTGAGTCAAAAATAAATCAGTTAGAGCGAGACATAAAAGCGATAGATTTATCGCTAGAAATTAATTATGAAGAAGTAACCTCACAGCCAAATTTCTTTGATAATTATCAAAAAAAGAAAGCAGATTTGCAGGTTTATATGCAAAAATGGGAAGATATTCAACTGGAAATTGAGGAGTTTGCTGTTTAATTATTTTAAGTTTTTTTTAACTTTTAAGCCATAGTTATTAGGTAATTTTGCGCACTAGACCACCAAAATCACTAGCATGCGTAAAATTATACTTTCCGTTATTGGAATTTTATTAATAGTGCTTTCTTTTTTATTTGCCAAAAAACTTATTGCAGACAAACATAAGCCTAAACCTGTTAAGGAAAAAGTTGTAAAAACTGTATTTACAGATACCGTTTTAAATGGGACTGTTCAAATTATTATTCCAGCAAATGGAAGTTTAGTTGCAAAGCGACGTATAGAACTTTATGCAGAAGTACAAGGTGTTTTTAAAACAGGAAGTAAACTCTTTAAACCTGGTCAAAAGTATAACCAAGACGAAAATTTAATTCGAATAGATGCTTCTGAGCATTATGCAAGCGTCCAGTCTTCAAAAAGTAATCTATACAATACTATTGCTGCAATTATGCCAGATTTAAGGTTAGATTTCCCCGAAGTTTATCAAAAATGGCAAGACTATCTTAATAGTTTCGATTTAAGTAAAACAACACCAGAATTACCTAAAATGACTTCCGACAAGGAAAACTATTTTATTACTGGACGAGGTATTGTTTCAAGTTATTACAATGTTAAAAACTTAGAGCGGCGTTTATCTAAATACAATATAAAGGCACCATTTTCAGGAATTTTAACAGAAGCTTTAGTCACAGAAGGTTCTTTAATACGAAGTGGTCAAAAATTAGGTGAATTTATAGATACATCGGTCTATGAAATGGAAGTGGCCTTAAGTAAAAGTTATGCAAGTTTATTAAAAGTTGGTGAAGCCGTTGTACTTTCTAATTTAGATAGAACAGAAACTTATAAAGGCAATGTTGCTAGAGTAAATGGGAGTATAGATGCTGCAACACAAACCATTACCGCTTACATAGATGTTAAGGATGATACCCTAAAAGAAGGTATGTATTTAGAAGCTAGATTGAATGCAAAAGAAGAACAAGATGTTATAGAAATAGATAGGAATCTATTATTAGAAACAAACGAGATTTTTATTGTGCGTGATAGTTTGTTAGATGTTATACCAGCAAAACCAGTTTATTTTTCAGATACTAAAGTCGTATTGAAAAATATACCAAATGGAACAATTATACTTAAAAAACCAGTTCCGGGAGCATTTGCAGGCATGCTTGTTAAACCTTTTGAAAATTCAGTTAAAAAGGCAGATAAATAATGAGAAAGTTAATCGCTTATTTTATTAAGTATCACGTAGCCGTAAATATTTTTATTATTGCCTTTTTTGCGTTTGGTATTATTGGTGTGTTATCGCTTAAGTCTTCTTTTTTTCCTTTAGTAGATTCTAAAATTATTAATGTTAATGTTGCATATCCAGGTGCCTCACCACAAGAAATAGAAGAAGGTGTGGTCCTTAAAATAGAAGATAATCTTAACGGATTAAGAGGTGTAGATCGAGTAACATCGGTGTCTCGTGAGAATAGTGGGACTATAACGGTTGAAATTGAAAAAGGCGAAAATATAGATTTTATGCTTTTGGAGGTTAAAAATGCGGTTGATAGAGTGCCGTCTTTTCCAACAGGTATGGAACCCCTTATTGTTGCAAAACGTGAAGAAGTACGACAAACAATTTCTTTTGCTTTAAGTGGGAAAGCTATTCCATTAGCTACTTTAAAGCAGTTAGGTAGACAAGTAGAAAATGATTTGCGTGCCATTGATGGGATTTCGCAAATTGAGGTTACGGGTTATCCTGAAGAAGAAATTGAAATAGCTGTTAACGAAACAAGTTTGCTAGCTTATAATATAAGTTTTACAGATGTTGCACAAGCAGTTAGCGCGTCAAATATATTAGTAACTGGAGGAAATATAAAAACAGATGCTGAAGAGTATTTAATTCGAGCAAATAACAGGTCTTATTATGGTAATGAGCTTTCAAATATTATAATAAAAGCGTCTAATGATGGTAAAATAGTACGTTTAAAAGATGTCGCTATTATTCGAGACCGTTTTTCTGAAACGCCAAACGCCACTTATTTTAATGAAGAATTAGCTGTTAATATAACCGTTACAAGTACTAATAATGAAGATTTAATTTCTTCGGCAGATAAAGTTAAAGACTATATAGAAGGCTATAATCAAAGCCATAATAATGTTAGACTAGATATTGTTAGAGATTTATCAGTTACCTTAAATCAGCGTACAGAGTTGCTTGTTTGGAATGCCATTATGGGAATTATTCTTGTTTTAACATTCTTGTCTTTGTTTTTAAACACACGTTTAGCATTTTGGGTAGCATTTGGGCTTCCAATATCGTTTTTAGGTATGTTTATTTTTGCAGGTCAATTTGATGTGACTATAAATGTATTATCGCTTTTTGGGATGATAATTGTTATTGGTATTTTGGTTGATGATGGTATTGTAATTGCCGAAAATATTTATCAGCATTACGAAAAAGGGAAAACACCTATTCAAGCTGCTATAGATGGAACTATGGAAGTTATTCCTCCTGTTGTTTCAGCTATAATAACGACGCTTTTGGCGTTTTCATTATTCTTGTTTCTTGATAGTAGAATAGGTGAGTTTTTTGGTGAAGTTTCTGTTATTGTGATTCTAACTTTGCTAGTTTCATTAATTGAAGCTTTAATCATCTTGCCAGCTCATTTAGCACACTCTAAAGCTTTGAGAAAGCCCGTTGAGGTAGAGAATCCATCTAAAATGAAGCAATTCTTCTCTAAAATGAGGTTTGTTAATAAGATAGGAGATAGTATCATGTCTTTTTTAAGAGATAAAGTGTATAGTCCAACTTTAGATTTTGTTTTGAAATTTAAGATGTTATCATTAGGGATTTTTATAGGACTCTTAATACTTACTTTTGGATCTATTGGAGGCGGTATTATTGGAGTGACTTTATTCCCATCTGTAGCTAGTGATAGGGTTTCGGTAGAATTAGATATGCCTAATGGGACAAATGTTAAGGTTACTGATTCTATTATTTCTATGATTGAACAAAAATCATATTTGGTTAATGAAGAATTATCGGAAAAATATTTAAAGGGTACAGGAAAACAGTTGTTTGAAAATACAATTTTGACTTTAACGAGTTCGTCTAGTGCAAGGTTGAATATAAATATGTTACCAGGAGAAGAAAGGCCAGATGCCATAAACTCAAGCCTAGTTGCTAATAAACTAAGAGAGGCTGTTGGTCCTATAATTGGCACAGAACGTTTAATATTTGGTTCAGGTGGTAATTTTGGAGGTAGTCCTGTTTCAGTATCTTTATTAAGTAATAATATTAATGAATTGAAAGCTGCCAAGCTAGAATTAAAAGAAGTATTGCAAACGAATCCGTTGTTAAAAGATATTGAAGATAATGATCCGGCAGGTATTAAAGAAATTAGGTTAGAGTTAAAAGAAAGTGCTTATTTATTGGGTTTAGACTTAAGAACAGTTATGATCCAAGTACGTGCTGGTTTTTTTGGTACACAGGCGCAACGTTTTCAACGCGGTCAAGATGAAATTCGAGTTTGGGTGCGTTATGATAAAACGAATAGAGCATCTATAAATAATTTGGATGATATGCGCATTGTTACGCCTTCTGGAGTTCGTGTAACTTTAAAAGATATTGCTAATTATAGTATAGAAAGAGGTGATGTTGCTATTAATCATTTAATTGGGCAACGTGAAATAAAAGTATCTGCAGATTTAAAGGATCCTAGTGCAAGTGCGACTGATATTTTAGAGGATATTAAAACAAATATTATTCCACAAATACAGTCAAGATATCCTACTATTTCTGCTTCTTTTGAAGGTCAAAACAGAGAAAAAGATAAGTTAACAAGTTCCCTCGCAAGTGCAGGAATTCCAATTTTATTGCTTATTTATATTACTATTGCTTTTACTTTTAGAAGTTATAGTCAACCTCTTTTACTATTATTATTGGTGCCATTTAGTTTAACAGCAGTTGCATGGGGACATTGGTTGTTAGGTTTCTCAGTAAATATATTGTCGCTTTTAGGGATTATTGCTTTAATAGGCATTATGGTAAATGATGGTTTAGTATTAATAGGTAAGTTTAATTCGAATTTAAAAGAAGGGATGACCTTTGATTTAGCACTTTCTGAAGCAGGAAAATCCCGTTTTAGAGCTATTTTCTTAACCTCGTTAACAACGGTTGCGGGTTTAGCCCCGCTACTACTTGAAAAAAGTAGACAAGCACAATTTTTAAAACCTATGGCTATATCTATTTCTTTCGGGATTGCTTATGCAACTATATTAACATTATTAGTTTTGCCATTATTTTTAGCTTTTAGTAATGGTATTAAAAAGAATGTAAAGTGGTTGGCAACCGGAAACACCATTACAAAAGAAGAAGTAGAACGCGCTATTAAAGAACAAAAAGAAGAGCATGAATATTAAGTTTGTTTTTTTAAGTATGTTATTAATGCTGCAAGCATCTGTGTTTGCACAAGAATTGCTAAGCCCGGAAAAAGCAGTAGTCTTAGCTTTGAAAAATAATTACGGCATTAAGTTAGCTCATACAGATGTTGAAATTGCTAATAATAATGCAGGTATTTTAAATTCAGGTTATTTACCAACGTTAAACGGAAATGCTGGAGCAACTTATAATTCAAATAATACAGAAGCTGAGTTTTCAGATGGACGGGTAACTACTTTAAAAGGTGCTGAAAGTTCTAGATATAATGCTTCAGTCGATTTAAATTATGTTTTATTTGATGGTTTAGGGCGTGCATATAATTATAAACAACTTAAAGAAACCCAGCAGCTTACCGGATTACAAGCACGTGAAACAATAGAAAATACTATTTTACAGCTTTTTACTGTGTACTATAATGTAGCAGAACTTACTAAAAACATTGATGCATTAACCGAAACGCTAGCCATCTCGAAAGACAGATTAATACGATCTCAATATCAATTTGATTATGGGCAAAGTACAAAATTAGCAGTACTTAATGCTGAGGTAGACATTAATAACGATAGTATTAATTTAATGAATTCGAAACAGCAATTACAGAATTATAAGCGCGATTTAAATCTTGTATTGGGAAATACAATATTAGGAGATTTTGACGTGCACACACAAGTTTCGTTTAATACATTATATAGTAGAAGTGAGCTTTTAGAAAAGACAAAAGTTAATAATATTAATTTATTGCAAATAGATAAAAATATAGCAATTAACACTTTAGGAGTCAAGTTTCAAAAGTCTAATTATTTGCCAACTGTAGGCTTAACAGGAAGTTATGGTTGGAATAAAAGTAATAATAATGCAGCATCTTTTGTTGCGGTATCAACTAATACAGGGTTCTCTGGAGGTTTGAACTTAAGTTGGAATTTATTTGATGGAGGAAGCACTATAACCCGAGTTAAGAATGCAAAAATAAATTTAGAGGCTCAAAACATTCAAAAAGAACAATTAGTTGTGTCTGTAGAACGTGATTTTAGTAATGCCTGGGACGATTATCAAAATAAATTAAGGATATTTAAACTTCAAGAAGAAAATATTAATACCTCTCAAAATAATTTTGACAGAACTCTGGAAAAGTTTAAACTCGGACAAGTAAACTCGATTGAGTTTAGACAGGCTCAACTTAATCTTCTCAATGCTGAATTAAGTAGAAATCGAGCAAAATATTTAGCTAAATTAGCTGAGTTTTATTTACTTCAATTAAGTGGCGAACTTCTAAATATCAATTTCTAAGTATATAATTTGGATTTGTTTTCTAAACCAAAAGTATTTTTTGACAGGGAATTTGGTCGTTTATCGAGAAGTAATTGTTAAAATTTATTGCAGTTCATCGAATAAAACGGGTTTTAGTCTATTAATGAGTTATCTTCGTTAAAGAATTAATCCCAAATTTATTCAAAAATGAAAACCTTAAAATTTATAGCTGTCTTTTTCTTTGTTTCAGCATACTCTTTTGCAAACGTATCGTCAAATGATAAAGATGCATTAATTGCATTATATAAAGCAACTAACGGTGCCGAATGGAACACAACGTGGGACTTAAAGGCTTCAATTGATACTTGGTATGGTGTTAAGATAGAAAATAATAAGATTGTTGAAATTAACTTGCAATTCAATAATTTACAAGGAACCTTGCCACAAGAAATAGGTAGTTTAGTTAATCTTAGAAAGATTAATTTAGGGTTTAATAAATTAGAAGGAACACTTCCCTCATCTATTAAAAACTTAAAAGAATTAACGTCTTTAGAGCTATTCATGAATAGATTTGAAGGTAATATCCCTTCAGAATTAGGAGAATTAACAAAATTAGAATCATTAAAATTATATAGTAATAAGTTTGAAGGAAATATTCCTCAATCTTTAATGCGTTTAATTAATTTAAAAGAGCTTTTATTAGGAAGTAATTTTTTAACTGGAACTATTCCAAATAATATATATGCTTTATCTAAATTAGAAAAGCTTAGTTTAATGGATAATAAATTAGAAGGTGAGATTCCAGTTGAAATTGCACAATTAACTAATTTAGAAGAGTTAATTTTGTCTACCAATAATCTTACAGGTGATTTACCATTAGAGTTTATGAATCTATCTAATTTAAATACGATTATGGTTAGCGATAATAATTTAAATCGAGAGTACGTTAGTATTTCGGGAAAAAACCCACCTAGCTTAATGATGATTGATATGGAAAACCCTACAGCTACTGTGGATATTGAAAAAGAATAGGATGTTAAATTAATTTTTTATATTTCAATTTAAGAAAAACAGATGGCAAAAATGTCTATCTGTTTTTTTTTAGTTTTATACTTATGTTAGAAAAATTTTTTACTTGTCCTTATTGCTGGGAAAGCATATCAATGTTATTAGATAATTCAATTCCTGAACAGTCTTATATTGAAGATTGTGAGATATGTTGTAATCCAATTCAAGTAACTATTAAATTTGTTAATTTAGAATTGCTACATTTTCAAGTAGATAGCATTGAACAGTAATATTTTCTAATTTTATGCTTGTAGAAACATAAAAATGATTGTATATTTGCAGTCCGAAATAATTTGGTCGGTATTATGAGCCGAAAGTTAAAAGCTAAGTAAGTTGTTTTAGGAATTAAATCGCGGGATAGAGCAGTAGGTAGCTCGTCGGGCTCATAACCCGAAGGTCACTGGTTCGAGTCCAGTTCCCGCTACAAAGTATAAAGTCAATAAACAAGCGGTTTAGTTTTCACTAAACCGTTTTTTTTATGCTTACCATTACTCAATTTCTTACATTTGCATACGATAGTGAATACGAAAGTGCATACGATTTGTCTCAAAAAAGAAATTTTTCCAATCCAAAAATCTATACTGCTAAAGGTAATTTAACCAAGCGTTGGTATGTCTATTTTTCATTTCGAGATCCTAAAACTGAAAAATTAAAACGTATCACCCCTTTTTACGGAAATGCCAACACTTATAAAACCAAAGAAGAACGTATGGAAGTTCTTATGGTTTATAGAAAAGTATTATTAAAACTTTTAATACAAGGCTTCAATCCTTTTTCAAATAATACAGAACTGTATAATAAATTACATTCTAAAAAAGTTTCTAACGACTTACCTGATACAGTTGAAGCAAAAGCAATAACACCTATCGAAAGCACAAGTGTAGAAGAACCAAAAATAAGGTTAAGAGAAGCTTTTGATTTTGGTTTAAAGTTAAAGGAAAAACTTATTAGCGAACGCACTAAAAAAGATTACGAGAATAAAATTGATAGCCTATTAAAATGGCTTGAGATAAACCATCCAAATTTAAATACTATTGATGGGCTTAATAAAAAAATCGTTTCTGGTTTTTTAAACCATATCTTAAACAAAACGTCACCTCGTAATAGAAATAATTATAGAGCAGATTTAAGCAGTATAGTACAAGTTTTAGAGGATAATGAGATTATCAAATTAAACGTTGTTAAAAAAATACCCGTTTTAAAGTCAATACCACAACGCCACAAGACTTATACTCAAGAAACACAAGAGGCTATATTTAAACACCTACAAGATACGGATCCTATACTTCTATTGTATATTAAGTTTATTTCTTATGGATTTTTAAGACCCATTGAAGTCTGTAGATTGAAATTAGAAAACATCAATTTAGATAATAAAACTATTCAATTTAAAGCAAAGAATAGTCCATTAAAAACAAAAATAATCCCTAAAATATTATATGATGCTTTACCTGATTTATCTGGATTAAAACCAGACGATTCTTTATTTACTCCAAAACAGATTGGAGGCGTGTGGGAAACAGATGAAGATAGTAAAAGAGATTATTTTACTAAACGTTTTAAAAAAATAGTAAAAGATCCTTTTAAATTAGGACTTGATTATAGTTTATATAGTTTCAGGCATACCTATATTACAAAGGTTTATAGAGCATTGGTTAAAGAGTTTGCACCATTTGAAGCTAAGAGTAAGCTCATGTTAATTTCGGGACACACATCTATGTCTGCATTAGAAAAGTATCTAAGAGATATTGATGCCGAATTACCGTCAGATTATTCAGAAATGCTAAAGAGAACTAATGAGTAAAAAATCGTTACATAAGTTTTACCTTGATTTAATTCCAAATCTAATAACGGAATTATTTTTTTTCCTACCAGAAAAGGAAATTCGAGTAGATATTATTGAAAAGCTTGATTTTTTAAAAAATCAAAATGTTCTAAACAAGGTTTATGTTTTTGATCATTATGTAGGTCCAATGGAATACAAAAAGGGTAGAAGCAATAAAAACATTTTTCTAAAGAGTGGTAAATTAGAGCAGAATATATTTCGTTTAGTAGAAAAGAAATCCGAAGTTAAGAAACAAGAGTTTTATTATGTCTTAAATAAATATTTTGAATTGGTTGAAACTTTATTTTACATGACAAATTGGATGAATACAAACTTGGTTCAAGTTGTAAAAAAGGATGATGGTATTATTGGGTTATTTCATGTGCAGTTTTTAAACTTTAAAAAACACTTCGAAGAACTAGTTAGAAATTTTTATCCTAATAGAGAAGCTATTCCCAAAGGAAATTTTAATGCACATGAGATTATAGAAACTTATTTTCCTGATATTACAAAAAGTTTTAAGCCTGCGACGAACTCAGTTATTGTTCCTAATTTTAAGGCAAGAACAAAGTCCGTCGAATTAAACCATATAGAAAACACCACCACACCACCACTACCACCACCACTCCAAAAAGCGGATAAAAAGGACAAGAAACAACTCGTTACAGAGGAAGAAGTAGAAAAACTTTTGCTTGAAACGTTTTTCAATATCAAGTAATAATATTAATTTAAGCGTAAATTAAACGTTTAAATTACGTATAATAATGAAAAAAACAGAAATTTGTTTGGAATGTGGTGATGATTTTATCCCCAAAAGGCGAGGTGTTCAAAAATTTTGCAGTAACTCTTGTAGAAGTAGGCATTGGTTATTAAAACAAAACAAGACAAAGGTTTCTAAAATACTGGAAAAACAAAAAAATCAATTGCCTGATGTAAAAAGTGGAAATAAAGCAGACGGTATGTCTTTAGCTGGAGTTGGAAATGCAGCAGTTGGAGTAGCCGTTGTAGAAGTTGTAAAAAACATATTGAAAACGGAAGATAACAAACCTGCCACTAAAAATGATATAAGAGAACTAAAAACACTAATTAATGGTGGACGATTTCTTCCCGTAAATAATGTTCCAAAAGATAGCTTTGGCAGACACCCCTACTATGATATTGAAACTGGTAATGTAGTTTTCTTTTTTATTTAAAAACATTAATATTTGTACTATAATGTTCTGCGTTATGTAACTTGAGCTTTGCTTAAAAGCGAATTTGTTACTACTTTTCTTGAAAAAATTTATTCTCTAAAGTTTCTTCTACTATGCAAATGGAACACTTTTTATGCGACGACGTAGGAGGGAAGCGTAATGTGTGTGAAATGGAATTTAGCGTTATCTTTAAGTAAAAATATATTATGACTCTTATTGTAGGATTTGTAAATAAAAAAATGGCAGTTTTAGCAGCTGATACTCAAATTTCAAGCTACAATGGTGCTCAAGAAATAATCAATAGAGCAGTAATACATAAAATTGATTTAGTAGATCATAATTTATTGTTTTCGTATTTAGGCAAGTGGGATATTTTAAACGAGGATAAGTTATCCGAGTTTAGAAAAAAACTAACTAATCGAAAAAATAAGGTTTTTTTCGCTTTTAGATTTGTGAGACGTTTAAACAGAGATGCTCTAATAATTGGCTTTTGGAATTTCGGACTAATATGGCGTTTAGTTTTTAAAGGTAAAAAAGAAAGTAAAATCAAAAAACTTGTTATAAAGAAGGGATCTTTTTATTTCAATGATCCAAACGCCAATCTTTTAAATTATGTAACAGTAGAAAGTAGAATCAAAGGTTATTTAGACGATACTTCTACTGCCTTAGAAAATTATCTATTCACAATAAATAACACAATACTTTCTGAAATTGCACAAGGTAAAGATTTGGTTATTCCAGGCTTAGTTTTAAACAATAATCGAAATACTGTAGGTGGTTATGTTACAATCTGTATCTTATTAAAAGAGACAAAATATACATTAAGAATCTTCAATAAAACAAGAGCTCATTGCTTTTTTAAACATTATCAAAATGGTAATTTACTTGATAATAATTCAAATCCATTTGGTTTAGGATTAAATCATAGCCAAATTATATATATAGATAATTTAGCAATGATATTTAAGTCAATAAATGATTCTGAAAATGAAGCTATCAAATCAAGTTTGCTGATTTTGTTACAAAATCAAATAAATCATTTGAGAGAGAATGATTTTCTCGCATGTTTTTTATTAAGACAATTAGTGATTTACATGAATAAAAAGGCTAATTTAAATCTAAACAATGTGACCTGTAATGAAGAATTTATTATTGCCGATGATAATGACCTTGAGATTGATTTCTGTAAAACTTTTTTTGATTAACTAAAACTATTTTAAAAGGTAGTGTATGCTTTCTATGACACGACGTAGGAATGAACGTAATATGTGAATAATAGTTAATTGCTATAGATTATATAATATGTTATAATTAATACTTAAAAAGGCCACACCTTCTTTTTTTTAATTTATATATTTAGTCTTTAAAATTCATATAATTTTTTTAAAGAGAATGACAAAAATTAATAGAGAAGCAGGTGATAAAACAAAAGGGTTTACTTTACAAAAACAAAGGGCTCTGGCCTTATTTTTTGACACAATAAAAAGTCATCCTAATTCTCATGTTAATGTTGCGATTGAATACCAAGGAGATGTTTTTCTACAAAATGATGAAGTTGGTTATATAGAAGAACAAAAGAATTATGAAGAATTTAGTACTTTTTCATTTAATTCTCCACAAATACTAAATACGTTAGTTTACTTTCTTGAAATATGGATCTCAGAAAAACAAAGCAATTCAATTCAATTTGGTTTTTATTCTACAAATAAAACAACTAAAGAAAATAATACTGAAAGAACTAAAAAACTTGAAATTGAATTACCCGATGACGGTTTACTAAACTTATTGATAGCCAAGGATTATGACGAAAAGAAACTAGTTCTTGATTCTGTTAGAAAATACTTAGTTGATGAATATTCAAACCAGTATTCTGAAGATGTTAATGAAGCTTTGGATGATAAATCATTAACCAATTTTTTAAATTCAATAGATTGGTTTTTTGAACAAGACAATGAAAAAGATTATGAAGAAGATATATTAAAAAAAATTAAAGATTCCGAGTTCGCTTCGAACTTAAAAAACAGTTATCATCCAAATTTTGTTTATGCAGCCTTAATGGTAGCCTTAGAAAAAAAGCAGGATGAGACAGATCCATTACTAAAATTTTTAAAAAAAGATAGTGTAGAACTTTGCTTTTTAAAAGTTTCTGCTGATGAGGAAATTAATATTAGAGCTTATAAATATTTAAACTTTAATTTTCAAGAAATAAACAAGAAAACAAAAGAATGGTTAGAATCATTCCTAAAGACTAAATATTTTTCTAATGTTAAAAACAAAAAATTTCCAGAATTATTAAAACGAAAAGTAGCAAAACATAACAATGAAGTTAAAATTATAAGAGAGAACTTAGAACAAACTAATCCCGATAAAGCTAGAAACTTAGAGGTTATAATAAAAGAGTTAGGAGATTTAATAAACGATGTGAGACCAACTTTTTTATTTGGAGAGGTTGGAAGTGGTAAAAGTACTTTGCTTGCTCACTATTATTTGCATGAAACGTCTAAGAGTGAGCTTCCAATATTTATAACATCAACATATTTAAAAGGAAAGATACCAGTTGATATTAACTCCCTAAAATCAGTATTTAATGAGTTCGTAAATAATGAATTGAATCTAGTTAATAAAATTTTTGATTTAGATTCAGTAATTCTATCGAAAAAAGAAATAACGTTAATTATTGATGGGCTTGATGAGTTTGATAGAGGTGAGGCATTTAGATTGTTAAACCATTTATTAACACTTTCAAAAGAATCAATTAATCTTAGAATAATTGCTTCTGGAAGACCACTTGAATTACAAGATGTTGTAAACTTCAATGAATGGAATTGTCTGACAACATTAGATTTAACAGAGGATGAAATAAAGCAATTACTAAAAAATGAAGCTATTGCATCGGGATTGTCTGATACTGATTCTAAAACAGATGCTTCACATAGGTTAAATATTCTAAAAACTAAACAAGAGTTATTAGCAAATGCAACAACACCATTAATTGTTTGCTTGATAAGAGATTTTCTAGATGAAAACCTTAGCTCTATGACTTTAGGAGATATTCTTTATGAAGTTGTAAAAAGAAGATTAGATTGGCATAAAGAAGACCAAAAGGAAAACTTTAAAAGATTTCTTGAAGCTTACCCAAATGTTATCCAACGAGAAATTTTTATTGCAGAAATTGCATATAAAATTCATCATTCAAAAGATGGCAAGATAAATGAGGATACTTTATTTCAAATTATAAACTCAGAAAAATTAATTCCAAAACTAACTCCAGAAAGGAATATAATTGTCAATGAGGCTATAATCTTTTTTAAAAGTAATTTTTTACAAAAAATAGGTGAAAATTATACGTTCCAATCTCATCAGTTGTTTCAATTAGCAATAGGCATTCATTTATTTAATCAAACTTTAACTGGTTCTGAATTTATATTTAAACAAGATCGCACAAATTATTGGCGAGAAATATCATATGCTAGTGCGATTGCACGAACCAAAGGTGAGAGTGCTAATCTAACTGTATATCTAAATGAATTTTTAAATGATTTAGTCACTACAAATGATAATACAGCAGCTACATCTGTTTTACTAGCAGAAGCACAAATTACTGAACTAAATATTAATTTTTTAGAAAAACTCAAGAATTTAGATTTTAGACCATTAAAATTTTGGGGTCTATCAGATTCTCTTGTTCCACACGCATATGCGTATATTTTTAAAGATATTGGAGAAGATGGTTTTAATTGGTTTTTTGAAAATTATTTAAATCCTATTCATCCTTCAAGAACAGGACATGATGATATTGCTGTTGTCGTTTTGCGATACTACTTTATTCGATTCGACTTTAATTTATCAGCTCATGACAAAAATAAATTAGAAGCTATTATTCCATTTCATCTTGCAGCAAAAACATATTCATGTAATAATTTGTTACCAGTTTTATCTTTAGGTATTCCTGATTATTTTGATGTTAAGGATAGATGTATTTTGTTAGCGACTTCTCTTAAACATGAAATAACTTACACTAGAACTAAATTATTATTAAAAAAAGAACTTGCAAAAGGAAATAATGAAGATGTTATTAATGCACTTGAAATAGCATCTACAAACAAAGACTCCAAGCCTGAAAACGCAATTAAATTATGGTTTGAATTAATTGATGTTGCTATTCCAAAATTAATATTAGATAATTGTATAGTTTTAATTTCAAAAGGTAATGATGACCTTTTTGATTCTGTTAATGATAGAATTGGAATAGAAAGGTTTTTAAGTTATTGTAGATATAATGCTTTATATGAAACTCCTATTTCGGATGCTGCAGCAATTATATTATTTAATAATAACGAACAAATTAATACTAGATTAATTGGATATCCAATTATGAAAAAATCTTCTTGGTTTGATTTTAAAGATGCTCAACGAGAAACAATCTTAGATAAAATCATTTATGACGACGAGAGAGGAGAAGAGTTTATTATTAATAATTTACCTTCTGCTAAAAGGGATTTAGGTATTCCTGAAATATATATTAAATATTTTTTAACCACATTAGTTAACTCAAATAATCTTTATATAAATGAATTATTATATGTAATTAAAAATTTAAACAAGTATTCATTATCAAGGTATCCAGCAATAAGAGAAAGCTTTATTAAGTTATTAATAAAACAGGAATACTATAATTTATTAAAAGAAACATTAAATGGTATTGATTCACATTTAAGATATAAATCAGCTTCTATATTGCTTATTTGCAATCCTGAAATGGAAAAGGAAGCTTTAGAAATAATTATAAGGTCTTCTCATAAAAGACCAAATGATTATCATGAGTGGCTAAGGTTTTGTATGAAATTGAATTTTAGTAATTCTATGCTTGATTTCATCTATAGTTTACTTGATGATCTTCCAGAGGTTTCAAAAGTTTTTGCAATCAAACTTCTTTATCATAATAATGAATATAAGCTTAATGATGAATTATTGGATGAAATGATTTCTGGGCTTTTAGGAAACGCAAGTTTTCTTGATTGGAGTGGGAATTTAAATGATGATGGAATTAAAAGAGTCCTTTCTGACGATAAATTTTATGAAGTTTTAAAAATTAAGTTGAACTCTGATAATTATAAATTAAAACAAGCAGCTGCAGATAGTTTAATCTATTATCATCAATTGAAATTAAGCTTAAAAGAAAAAGCACAATGCTATTTATTACACATACAACATTCCGATTATTCGCTAATTAATTTTCATTATAATCATCAAGATTTATTTGAAGAGAAGAGTTTTATAACTGAGTTAAAAAAATGTGTTCTAGAAATTGAGGAATTAAAGGATATTAGAAGTTTTGTTTTTTTTGAGTATTATAATGTTATTAAAGAGAATGGAAGTTGGAAAGATTTCTTTCTAGCATTGTTAAATAAAGAGAAATATTCAAATCATCATTGGATAGAAACTTTATATGGATTCTTTATCAAACTAGGTAATAATCAAGATTACAGAAATAAAATGGGTAAAGCAATTAAAGAAATAATGGATTATCCTGCTTACTCACAAGATAAGTATAACAATTTTCTTTTTCCACAATTAGCAATTTTAGCACATGAATTTGGCGAATTAACAAACTCTGAGTTAAATGATATTATACTGAACTATGTATTACCGCAAGATGAGATTGCTTGCTCTTTATTATCCAGATTGAATAATCTTCCAGAAGATTATGTTGCTAGAGGCAGAATGATTAGTCATATCCCACTTTTCTCAAATAATAATGTTACTCCCTATATTCAAATGAGTAATGAGGAACTATATGCTTTACTTGAAGATGGTGAGGATATACCTAATAACTTAATTGAGGCAATTGAAGATCAATTATTATATGGCAGCTTAACATTAGATGACTTAACGAAACTATCTACTAAAACTAGTCTATCACTCTATTTTGCAATTGTTATAGCGTTTTTTAGAAATGAAAAATGGGAAAATATAGATTTCATGAAAGCTGAAGATATTGGCAGTTTAAAGTTAGATTCAAGACAAGTGTCTCAATTTCATAAAAATATTCTATACAATATTAAGCTCATAAATATTACTGATATTAAAATAAAAGAAAAATACATAGCTTCTATACTGAAAGATATAAGTAATGTAAATACCTCTAAGGATATTGTCGATTTGTTTCACGAACTGTTTGAATTAAAGGTAGATTTCAAACCTAAGTTACTTCCGATATTATTTAATGCATTTATAGATGTTCCATATAGAATAAATCTGAGTTTCATTTATAATATAAATTCTTATTTATTAAATCATGAAAATCAAAGTGACAAAAAGGATTTGGTAATCCCTTTAAAAAAATGCTTAAAAACAATTAATAGTGGAGGAGAAGAAAGACGAGAAAACCAATATGAATTAATCTCTTGGACACTTTCATTAATTTTAATTTACTTAGAAGGAAAGTCTGATATTGATACAGAAAGAGGGTTTCTTATTGGTTTGAAAAATGCTTTTATGCAGAAAACAGGAGGTAACATATATGTAAAAGAGAATAATCAAAACCAAAGTTTCTATGGAAGAGATATATTTATACATAGTGAAATGATAATAAATCAAATTGACAATAATATTATTCAAAACATCATAAAGAATGGGGTAGATAGTAATATTCGAGAGTTAAGAGCTATTTGTAAAATTGTCTCAGCAGTAGCTGGGGAATTAAATTAAAATAAAAAATAAATTTTAAAATATAGTTTCAATCGCTATTAAATGACAATATGTCTAAAGCTAAAAGAAAAAAACAAAGAATAAAAAGACAAAAGTCAGATACTCATGTTTCCTATTCAATAGACGAGGATTTAAACATAGCTTTAAATAATTTAGCAAAAAAAAGGGTTGGAGGTGCAATAAATTTTAGAGGAATAGGTTTTCAGTTGCTTTATTCTTGTTGCACACTTTTAAATGAGTTGGATAGTTCAAACCCATCTAAATCAATAAGATTGGAAGGTATTGAAGATGTAGATATTATTACGGTTGATAACAATCAATACATTCAGCTCAAATCATCAATCAATACTATAGATGCAGGGAGTTTCTGGAAAATGGGAGTTTTAAAAAACTTCCTTGAAGCATTTAAAGTTAATCCCAATTGTATTTTAAAACTTGTCTATAACTTTAAGTTAGCAAAAGGGAAGCTTAATGATTTAGCAATTAAGAAAACAACAAATGAAACTGTTGCTTTTTGGAGACAAAAATTTGAAGATTCATCACTAGATGTATCTAATATAGACTTTGATTTTTTTATTAAAAACATAGATTTTATAAAAGTTTCTGAATCTTCTTTAATAAAAGATTGTATAAGTAACTTGCTAAAAAAGCATAATGTTAATTTAGGCACAGAAAATCAATATCTAAAAGCTCTTTTTTATAGTTCTTTTAATTGGTCAAAAGAACGTACATCAGTAAAGTATTCAGATTTAAAAATAATATTTCAATCTGTAACTGATTCTTTTTCCAAAAGCCCAACTAATCCAGCAATTGAATATAATTGGATAAAAGTAGTGAATTTTGAAAATACCGAATTGGAAGAAAAGAGTGAATATTTTGATGGAAAAGCTGCTAGACCAATTCATATTATTCAAAATTTACCAGTAAGAAGAGAAGAATGGGAAATCAAAATACTTAATAATGTGCTTGATTTTAGTACCACTATTATCAGGTCTTCTAGTGGACAAGGGAAATCTACTCTAGCTTGGTTAACAAGTCTAAAATTAAAACTTAAAGGTTTTACTATTTATGAATTAAATTATTGCAAAGAGAAAAATAATGTAGCTGGTTTATTTGACTTTATTAAATCAAGAGTTTTGATTGGGCAGTTACCAATTATTGTTATTGATGGGTTAAATAATATTGTGTCAGAATATCAAGAGTTAATATATCTAACAGCAAATTTACCTGTTAAATTCTTAATTACTATAAGGCAAATAGATTGGTATAGATATGGTCTGGATTTATCAAAAACAAGCGCTCAAATCACAGATATATCTCTATCTATAAATGAAGCAAAAAATATATTTTCAGAATTAAAAAAAAGAAATAAACTACATCATAGTGTTATCGACTGGCAATCAAATTGGGAAGCAATAGGTGCAAAAGGCTTATTGATAGAATATGTATATCTATTGACTAAAGGCGAAATGATTTCTAACCGATTAAATCAACAAATCAAAGAATTGAATTTAGAGAAAGATTCTAATACCAAACTAGAAATCCTACGACTTATTGCTATTGCTGATATTCTTAATTTAAAAATAAAGTCTATTCAATTAATAAACTATGTTCAGGAGAATATTGGTTTTATTACTGATAGAGGAGAAGTATTAAAACAACTTGAGAAAGAATACTATTTGCGATTTGATGATGAATTTATTGAAGGACTACATCCTGTTCGTTCTCAACATTTGGTAAATATATTAAATGATTATATTCCTATATCAGATACACTATTATCACTTTATAAAATCCTCACTGAAGATTTTATTTATGATTATTTTATTTCTATTCCTTTTAATATAAAGAATGAAGAAAAGGAAGATTTCTATGAAAAATTAGCAAAACTAGTCTCAAAACAAAAATTTTCTGAAATGGTTTTTGCTATTGATGGCTTAATGCACAGTGAACCTCTAAAATATTGGGAGGAAAACAAAGTAATATTTGATGAAGTTTTTGAGCATGGTGGATTAGAAATTTTTGTTAGTGATACGCTTCCATTTACCAAATTGGACACATTAGGAAATCTTGGTGAGACTTTGAGAGATAAATATCCGAGTTTGATTTTTTTTAGAGACAAAATAAAGGAATTAACCAAATACAATATAAAAGATTCTGATGTAGTTATGTTTGCCAAAAGTCTTTCCAGTCAGATTGAAATTCATAAACAAAATATAAACTCATATGAAGGTTTAGGATTCCTGATTAAATGGCTTAAACAGTTATCTGTTGCGATACCATCAACGATCGAATTTAATGATAATGAATTAATACAAGTTTTAGAAAAAGGTAATATTAATGAAGTATCAGAATTATTTAGTTATTTTCATTTATCAAATTCGAAAAGATATAAGAAATTTACTTCCAAATATAAAAATTCAATTATTGGAATACTTAAAAGAGAAACAAACACTTTAACCATAAGTGAAAATAGGAAAAATGTTCATATAGAATATTTGTTAGATAAAAATGCAGATAAAGCTAATGATTATAGTGTTTATAGAATTCAAACTGTTTATAACCTTCTTCCTTTTTATGAAAAGTATTGCACAAAGGCAATAATTCTTCCTTTTCCAAATGAAGAAATGTATAAGATAATTATTCAAAACTCAATAAAGGCAATGCCAAAGGAGAATATAGTGGATACATTTGATGTACATATTAACCAAATTTGGAATAACACAATATTAAACAACTATCGTTCAACTTCTTCTTATGAATGGCAAAATCAATATAAAGTGATAAGGGAAGAAGCTCTTAATTTTACTAAATTATGTGTTCGATATTTTGAGGCAACCATGGAAGGAAACTCATCAAAGTTTAAATCATCCTTAAATAGACTTATTGATCAAATTACAAAATTAACTACTTTATTAATTCAAAGAAAAAGTTACCCTAGACAGTCAATAAAATATTTTTATAAAGCAAAATTTATAGAAGAAGAGAATGCTATTAATGATTGGTGTTTTTCATTAAACAATACCTTAAATCAATTAGGAGACATAATTAAACCAAAGGAATTACATGATAGAAATAGGGCTTTCTTAAACTTAAAAGCAGTTAATTTTAAGTTACCATTGATGCAAAAATCTTTTCAAAAAGTTTTAGAATCATCATTTATCTATTTTAACACAACTACATTGAAATTAGATGAACAAGTTTGGTATGGAAGGCTGTTAAGTACTGTTACATTTTATATTGAATCTTTTATTAACTCTGAACGTAGTAAAGTTTTTAATTCGAAAACTACAATTAGTAATTGGTGGGAATTCCGTAATAAAAAAAGATTGGAAGAAATTCATAAAATATTAACTGATTTTGAAATGGAATCCAATTTTAAATTTTACTTGCCAAATAAAATAATTGTTGGTGAAACTATTAATGAAATTGTTATAGGCATTAGCGGAATGGATTTAGAAAATTTTGAAGATGATTTATTCTATTTAATTAAAGGATTAATAGATTTTACATCAACTGATATTGATTTTTTTAATTTTATAAACATTAATAATACAGAAGCTATTGGAAGTGGTTTTAGAGTTCAAAAAGCTTTCTTCGAAAGATTCAAAAACTTCATTGAAGTAGGGGAGTTTGAAGAAAGTGATTATGGTAATCCTATTCCAATAATTCCTGATGAAACTTTATTAGAATCTTTAGACGGTATTTTCCTTAAAAAAGTGATAGTTAATGAAAACGCGGAAGCTTTTACTAATATGATGTTCTGTGTATGGAAATTATCAGAATATAGAAATAGACTTAATAAGAAAAATGATATTGAAAATAGGTGGTTAGAAGAGAACGAAAAAGAATTTAAATTGAAGATAGAAAATCACCTTTCACAAGTAGAAATAACTAGTGATTTTAAAGATTATATAGAAGAATTCGTTGAGAATAAATTAAGTATAAATAATGAGATAATAGTTAATCATTTAAATGATCATTTAGTTTCATTAAATTAATATATTATGCAAAATAGAACCTCGATTTTAACTCGGCCTCATAAAATTTTGGTTAAGGCAATAGGAGAAATAAGCGTTGATATTTTAGGGGTTTAGTAATACATAATCTAAAGAGATTTTATTTTACAAGGGATTTCAAAGTATTGTTTACCAGTTCTAATGTTTCCTAAAATATAGCGAATGAGCCGTTAATTGTTTCCAAAATTATATGCAGCCTTGATTTTTTTGTTTCTTTTTTTATTAAGAAAAAAAGATTAGAAACATTAAAAAAGAAAACTTCAATTAAAAGATTAAATATAATAAGTGTATAGAAATTTATATTTCTTAAATTTTATACTCTTGTGGCAATCCACGAGAATCTCGTAAATTTTTTTATTACGTACATTTTATCGAATACGCGATTTTTAATAAGAGCAAAAAGGCTAGCTTTTATTTTGGCGTTGGCAAGCGATGGAAGTTATTCGCTGGTTTTTATTGTTATAATAAGGAGCTCATGAATGCTACGCATTTGTGTATAAATAAATTGCAATAAGCAATTTGATTTTATAAAAGCAATCGAGCGTTTGGCAGTGGCTATTTTACATAACGACTAATTATAGATACATAATGTTTTAAAAACTCTGCGAAGCAAACCTATTAATAGTTTAATGACCCAAGTTCCAATTATTCTTATGAAAACGACTGCTTCTGGGATATTTTACATAATACTACATTATAGCTTACAATTCGTTAAGCATCATAATACTGCAAATCTCTATTTTAATTATGAATCATCCACTGGATAATACATAATTAAAAATGTACTATAATTGTTCTTATGTTTAATTTACTTTTTTAAAGTGAAACCTCCAAAATGCATGCATCATCGGATTTGATTTTTAAATGATTTATACTTGCAGGCAATAATATTGTTTCTCCTTTTTCCAAATGATAAACTTCATCATTACAGTCTAAATTGAGATTTCCATCTACACATATATAAATTACAAACGAATCTAACCCAGAATAATCCATTTGGATATCCCCTTTAATATTTACAATGTTAGTTTTAAAAAAAGGAGAGTGCACTAATTTATTTGAAGTATTAATCTTGGTGTCATAGACTGTTCTATATTCATTGTAATAATTAAAGTCAATAGCATCCAAAGCTAAATCAGTATGTAATTCTCTTTTTTCTCCAGTTTTCTTGTCAATTCTATCATAATCGTAAATTCGATATGTTATGTTGGATGTTTGTTGAATCTCAGCTAATAGTACACCTGCTCCAATGGCATGTACTCTTCCTGTAGGAATATAAAATGTGTCTCCTTTTTTAACCTTTTCTATATTTAATATTTCGCTTAAAGCTGAATTATTAAGATACTCAGTATAGGTCTTTTTTTCAAATTTTTGATTAAAGCCAACAATTAACTCAGCATTTTCTTCTGCTTGCATAACATGCCACATTTCGTTTTTGCCAAACGAATTATGACGTTCCTTTGCTAACTCATTACTGGGATGCACTTGAATTGATAATGGGGTTTTGGCATCAATAAATTTTATCAATAAAGGAAAATTATCACCAAAGGTTTTGTATACCCCATGACCAACAAAATCACCTTTAAATTGATTTATCAAATCTTTTAATGTCTTTCCCTTTAAATCACCTTCACTCACATGAGTTTCACTGTACTCTATATCCGAAATCTCCCATGATTCTCCAATACTTTCTTGATTGTGATTTTTATTTAATACTGTTTTTAATTTATCTCCACCCCAGATACGATAGCTATAAACTGGATTAAATTTTAAAGGGTATAGTTTCATGTTGTTTTGAGGTTATTTAATAATAGCGTATTTATTAGGTTCAATCGTTAATTCTCCGAGTAAAATGGTTTCGCCCTTTTCTAAAGTTATTTTCTTGGAGTTTTTGCCAAAATTAAAGTAGCATTTAATTGTATCACCATTAAATGTTCTGACTAAGCCTATAATATCATTTAAAAAAGACAATTGTTTATATTTACCATATTGCAGAATTGGCTCTGAATTTCGCAAAGCAATGAGTTTCTTATAATTATTCAACAACGAATTTTCATTTTTCTCTGAAGATACTACATTTAAATATGTTTTATTTTTATTAACCTTTATCCAAGGAGTTTTATTTGAAAAACCCGAAAATTCAGTGTCATTCCATTGCATGGGACTTCTAGATTTATCTCTATTATGATTATTTCCAACTATAAGTGCTTCTTCATTAGATTTACCATTTTTCAAAGCTAAATTATAATGTGTACGTCCTTGAATATCCATTATTTCATCTATTGAATTTGCCTCAATGTTTTCCATCCCAATTTCTTCCCCATAATATATAAAAGGAACACCTTTTGCTGTTAGTATTAAAGCTGCTAAAGCTTCTGCTCTTTCAGTATTGCCATTAGCCAAACGACTTATGAGACGTGGCATGTCATGACTCCCAAAAAATAGGGTTGGATAGTTGCTCATGTTTTTCTCCATGCTTTGCAACTCATCAAATATTCGATGTGCTGAAAACTCAGAAATACTCCCAAAATTAAAATTGAATACCACATCTAATAATTCAGTCCCTTGGTATTGTTTTAGCACTTCAATGTTATCACTTCCTATTTCACCAACTATGAAACGGTTGTCATATTCATTAACCGTTTTTCTAATAATTTTCATGGCTTTTTTTACACCTTCTTGATTGATGTCATATAAATGATCTTGCTCGCCTTCTTCATTTATTGGATTGTTAGAAGCAATTCCATCAGTAGTCAAAAAATTGATAACATCCAATCGATACCCATCTACTCCTAAATTTAACCAAAATCGAAGCACTTTTTGAATTTCTTGAATAACCTTAGGGTTGCCCCAATTAAGATCGGCCATTTTTATATCAAACTTATGGTAATAATATTGGTTTGTAATACTATCAAACTCCCACGCAGAACCTCCAAAAAAAGATTCCCAGTTGTTAGGTTCATCTTTCCAAATATAATAATCTCTGTAAGGATTGTCTTTGGATTTTTTAGCCCCTTTAAACCATTTAGATTCTGTTGATGTATGATTTACAACTAAATCCATGATTATTTTTATGTTTCTTTTATGCGCCTCACTCAAGAAAACTTTAAAATCTTCCAAAGTCCCATAAGTTGGGTCAATTTTGTAATAATCTGAAACATCATAACCATTATCAACTTTTGGTGATTGCAAAAATGGGGTTAACCATATTCCTTTAACTCCTAAATCTTGAATAAAATCTAGCTTTGATGTTAATCCCTTAAAATCACCATAACCATCTCCATTACTATCTTTATAACTGGGCATATAAATTTCATAGAACACGGTTTCTTTCCACCAGATTTTACCGTTGTTTTTAGTTGCTTTTGTTTTACATGAAAATATGGTAAAAAGGAATAGAATTAATGAGGTTGTCTTTAAGAGCTCCATTTTATTTTTTAAAGTCAGGATCCATATCCGGAGTACGAAGTCCTGCTACTTCATCTGCCATTAGTATAAACACATTCCAACATAAACCTCGGGTTGATTCCCACCAAGTATCTGTTGTAGTCCATTTTGTTGGAATAAACTCTTTACTATATGGCCAATTTGGGTTAAGATTAATTTCTGCCCACGCCCTATTTTCCATAAGTGGTTTAGCTTTTTGCCATCCATGACGTAAACCAACTACATAGCCACAATATTCTGGACGCATCCAACTACCACCATTATAATAAAAGCCATCTCTTGCACCATCTTTATAATTGTTTTCTCCAAACTCTCTGAAAGGCTGATAATCTGGCGTTAAATAGGAATATCCTTTTTCACTCTTATCTAATCGAACACAAACAGGAGCGGTTGTACCATACTCTGGGTGTGGCGAATTTGGAACTTTATTAAGTATTGGTATCTGCTCTAAATGATTTATAGCCATTTCATCGGTTAGCATTGGTTTATTAAACAACCACAGAGAGAAAAATTCTGGTTCTAAATCGGTCATTGTAATCACATCTGGAAAATCTCTATCAAACAACAAATGTTTTCTTTCTATATCATAAAAATTAAGATAGGCCGCTTCTGCTTTTTCAATATATGCATCAGATATCTCATACCCTAATTCCTTAATAGTTTTTAATGCAATAGCAAACATACCTTGATTTACTGCCAGTTTATCAGTTTTAGGTTCATATTTGTTTATATCGACCTGACTTAATGTAAAATGTGATTTACAGATACCATCTCGGTCATCATCAAACTCATTTAAAACATAATTTACGGCTTTATCAATTTTGTCTTTAGAGGGTGTAACATCATACCGTCTTTTATTCATCATAGCCCAGATTAAAAATTGAATAGTAGCCTCATTATCCTTACATTCTATAGTTCCCATATAAGGTGTTATAATAGTTGCTACAGCGCCATTAGAATTTTGGGTTTTAGCCCATTGTTGCCATATTTTTATATTCAATTCTTTGTTATAACTAGAAACTATGGAAAAAAACGAATCCCTATTGTACATATCTGGAGCATAGTTCATGTTGGGAACATTCAAAGGTGTAAAATCATTAATTGATGTTATCCATGTTAACATGTTGAAGTTTGCATATAATATTTTTTCTATCAAAGACCCTTTAAATCCTTTTCCTTCAGCAAGACGTGATTGAGAAGACACCACAAAATCGTGATGATTGGTCCATGGCTCCACAAATATATAGCTTGTTTTGGTATCCTTTTCACCCATATCCATCCTATTGTAAGGCTGGCTTAAAGGTTGGTTCTCTACAATTTTTAAATCTTTAATTTGTATAGTAGCTTCTTTTCCTGACTGTGTTCCTAGAAACATAGACACACTATCATTTTCGATATATGGAACCAAAACACTTCCTTTAAAAAGCGTCCACTCATTTTCTTTTATGGGAAATTGATCAATATATTTGATACCGTCTTCCAACTCAATGGTTTTTTGCCCATTTTTAATTCTGAAAAGCTTAAGAGCTATAGGTGAATTCCCTTTAGAAAGAAACGAGATAGTATAAGTCTTTTGGTTTTTAAAAGGTGCAATTATTTCAAACCCTGAACGATTTGAAGGTTCACAGTTTAGTGTAATTAGTCCAGATTGTCTTTTAATTTCAATAGCGCCAACTTTTTTAAAATGGTCACTAATTTTTAATGGTAATTCTTTTCCTGCATCAAGGTTGTGCATTTCTCCAAACTTTTGTTGGATATATTGTTGTCCTTTTGCTCTTTCTTCTGATGTAGCCACTGAAACTAATTCAGGGTCAGGTAATTTTCTCATACCCACAAAACCGCCACCATGGCCATTAAACCTCCGACGAGTTGTTCTAGTATAATGATTTTTATAGCCAGCATCCATTAGAACTCCAACTAATTGATTGTTTGGTGTAACAAAACCAGCGGATGGAAACATTTCATGAACAAAACCACCAGGAAAATTATCATACTCAAAAGTGACATATTTGGAAGGTGTTTCTGAAGGCTTAAAATTTTCTTCAATAGTATAATATAGCGACGGCATACCTGATTGAAATAAATCAATACTCTTTTTAACCACATTCGAGTTTACAACTTCATAGGTTACTGTGATTGATAAATTCAAATCAAAATCCGATAAATAAGTCTCTTTTGATAGTTTTACAATAGTTTCATTTCCTGTCCATTCTGAACCTTTCCAATCATTAATTTGGGTTGTTTCACTTAAATCTAAATTGGCGACTTTAAGTTTGAATTCTTCTGTATTATGAATTAGTAATTGGGTTCCATTATAAATATCTACATTAAAACCCTCTTCTGTATTTCCAACTACTTTAAAGTTAATGCTTTGACTCCATCCACTGATACCAATAAAACAGAACACTAGAATCAGAAGTATATTTCTAATTTTTATATATAATTCAGTCATTTTTAATTGTATTATTTAGCGCTAGAATATCTATAATCTATTACAACATCATTAGCATATAATTTGCCATTCTTTTCTGATATAACTGCCTCTTGAGGGACCCACACTAATAGTGAAGCCTGTTCTTCAGCTATAGTGAATGTGAAACTATTGTTTACACTTTCTGCTATAAAGGCTCTTTTTATAGCATCATAAATTTTTAAGTTATTTTCACCCACTGAAATCGTGACTTCTTTTGCTTCTGGATTTGGATTATAATATAAAAAGGAAGGAAAAGCTCCATTTCGATAAAAATCGGTTGCCAATAAATTTAATTGAAGAATATTTTCAACATTTGTTTTTGAAATAATAGCACCTGCAATACCTACATGGCCACTTCCATAAACGCTAAATTGAGATACATCCGGATTTCCTTTTACCCAATGGGGGCCATCCCCTATGGCGACAGGTGCTTCCAGATGCTCATATTCTTCAAAATGAGCTTTTTTAATTAATCCTTCATAAGCTATAACGCCTTTGGTATGTTTTTTCTGTTCTGGAATGGTTTGATGATCCTCGGGCATTTCATAAGGATAGAAAAATTTCAAGGCATTACTCGCATTCAACATCCATTTTCCTATGGCACTGGCGTATCTTTGATCATACCTTACCATGGGCACTAATGGCCACATTGCATCATACGTATTCATTAAAAAACCAAAGCCGCCATGATCTACAGTACTTCCTACTATTCCAGAGATATCATATCCATTCCAATTACCAACTAATACACCCCAACCTTCTCTACACTCTGGTGTTCCATTAAAAGTCCATTCAAGTATTTTACTGTAATCATAATTTGTGTCTTCTTCAGCATTTAAACGTGCAGCTACATATGCTCCAAAGGGCATTAATATTTCATAAAATCTATTATCGTTTTGTGCCAAAAGAGCTTCTAAAGAAGATTTTGCACCTTTTAAATATTTTGGATCTTGAAATTTTTGATAGGCAGCATACAAGACATAGGCATGTCCTGCCGCTGCATCTTCTTGCTTACAAATCCAGCTATCTTTAGGCTCTAGCTTAGCATAGTCAAAATAGGAGTGTGCATAATTACCTGCCATTACAGAGTCTGCTTCATAAAATTTATCGGCAATCGAAAGCATGATTTCTGAAAAGTCCTGTTCTTTAGGGTGAAAATTTGCTAATCCATAAAACAATACATTTGGATACACATCATACCACCAGTCTCTAGCATAGCCACCTCCTAGTAATGCTACCTCAGGACAGGTGTTATTCATCATAATATTCCAATTGGTATCAGAATTAAAATAATTCTTCAACATGGAAACATAATTTTTCCCGTTTTGGTTTGACTTATCGATTCCTACAAGAGTTGCTCCAAAAACTGAGCCTATAGTTGCTAATGACTCATGAAAAATTCCGTTATTATGTTCAGCTCCTTGTCTTAAGTCACCCATAGCTGTATAAATTCCAAACGTTTCTTGATTGAAATTTTTACGAGAATCATCCTTCCAAATTAAAGGCCAATAATCACCTGTTTGGGTGTCATCAAAAACCAAAGAGTCAAATCCTTTTGCCAAATTTTTAAAATCTATGATTTTAAAGGGATTGGGTAAATTGGGCATAGAGTCAATCTGGCTAAGTTGAATCTGATGTATTGGGTTTTCTGTACTTATTTCAGTTGGTTCGGTTTTACATGAATAAGAAACTAAAACAACTAGTAGAACTACTATATAATTTAATTTATACATTTTCTTGTGGGATTACATTTTTTGTAATTATTGATTCATTTTTTAAAGCTTGGTCTTGTAAAGTTTTATTTTCCAATGCTTCCTGCTGCCTTAAAAGTTGTTTAGCAATAAATATGGAAATTAATTGAAGAACACCTATAATTAACAAAGCATATCTCAAGGCAATATCTGTATTTATATAAAATGCAATCACTAAAAAAGTGCCTGCTCCTAAAAAACGACCGACAAATAACCCGAATTCATGATTTAGAATATAAGAAAACTCATTTCTGTTTTCAATGGAAGAAAGTAAATCTATTACTTTTAACTGAATAGGAAAGTAAGCAATATCAAGAACTGGTCTTGATATTAATAATAAAAACATGAATATAATAACTCCAGTGGTATTAAAAAGTAATCCATTAAAAAATGATGCTAAGAAAAAGCAGATCAATCCAATGCTAAAAATTACTAATCGGTGTTTAGGTTTTGAATATTTCCCTAGAATAAGCATAATTATTGCTGCTATAACCGCACCAATAGATATTGCCGAACCAAGAGCACCTTCTGAATGAAAAAATTTCATCATTAGCATGGCAGGTGCTGTCACAATAAAACCTTGAGCCAACCCTTTTAATACTGCTAATTGAAGCATTTTTTTCCAGAGTTTATGAAATTTAAAGTATAAAAACTTTTCACTCTTTGGTTTTTCATACTTCCCAAAATGAAATACAATAGACGCTAAAACTGTAATTGCAAAAACTATCATTGTTATCACTCTATATGCTGAATTAACACCTTCGTTCGAAGCTTGATCTCCTTCTCCATTACCGCTCATTAGAAACAATCCTATAAGCACTGGCACTGTAGATGCAATTATGGTATAAAGAAATGTTTCCAAGCCATAATAAAAATTTCGTGTTCTATCTTTGGTTGTGGCAAGTACCAAATAATCTCTATTGGCCCAATACAAGCCAAAAGACATTCCCATAATTAAGCCTGCAGCAATGAGTCCAAAATAATTTATGTCTTTCAAAGACATCATAAAAACCATGGAAACACCACTTAATAACATGCCCAAAGAAAATAATCTTTTGATATTAATTTTGTTTAATAAATAGCCATTTATAAAGAATGTAATTGGAATACCTATATAAATTGCTAATTGATATAAGATAACTTTTGACGGATCATTAGAATTTCTCATGATATAAGATGCCACAAAAATATCGATTACGGGTAATACAAAAGCATAAATTGTATTAGTAATTATTAATATTTTCGCACTTCTTGTAAAATCTTTTAGTCCTACTTTTGCTAAATCTATCATTAGTGTCCTAGGGTTTTTAAAATCTCTTTAATGGAGAATGTTGCTAAGGCAATAAACTCATCTGCCGCTCCGTAATACATTTGAATTTCGTCCCCTTTAACTATATGACCATTCGTAAAAATAACTTCACCAAAAAATCCTTCAACTTCAAATATTTCCTGAGGTTCCATTATAGGTGCTTGAGACCTTCCAATAACCATTGATGGGTCATTTAAATCTAATAAAATAGCTCCTAAACAATATCTATGCTTGTCGGTTGCGCCATGATAAATTTCCAACCAGCCCTTTTCGGTTTTTATAGGTGCAGCTCCAGCACCAAGTCGTTTACTATCAAATTTGTCCGCTCGTGTTTTTGCAATGCATATATGATTCCCCCAGTGAACTCCATCCGGTGACTCTGCCAACCAGATATAATTTCCACCGAGCTGAGGACTACTAGGTCTATGTAATGCATAATATTTGTTGTTTATTTTTTCCTCAAAAATGGCGCAATCTTTATTATGCGGACTTAAAATCATTCCTTTCTTTTCAAATTTCTTCCAGTCCTTCGTAGTTTTTAAACCAACTCCAACCCCGTTAGAAGACACCATGGTGTAAGTTAAATGATAAACATCTTCTATTTTGGCAACACGGCAATCTTCTATGCCATAAGCCTCATATTCACCTTCACCACAAATAAAAGGATAGTCATTATGCTCTGAAAAACGGATTCCATCCTCACTAAACATTATACGCAAATGAGAAATAGTTGTTAAGTAATCCACTCCATCATAAGTGATTACTCTGGCATCAGACGCATCTAATTTCGGGTCTTTAAGATCAAAATCTATTATTTCAACATTACCATTATTATTATAGATGGGTACGGATAGAAATCCATCCTTTTGAACTGTTCTTTCAGCAACCCTAACTAAAAGGCATATTTTTCCATCGAATTCAAATACTCCAGGATTAAGTAAACATTCTATAATCATGTTTTCATTACTCGGACTTAAATCTTTCGGAGATAAAAGCGGGTTCTGACTATGTCGTTTTGATATATCTTTCATAAAAGTTTAATATTATTATCAAAATATTAAGGCGTGCCTATTTTTTAATTTTTTCAATTTCTATTAGCATGAGTAAGGTTTCAAGGGTTGATTCTGCCCCTGAATTCATATTAATTTCATTAGGACCTACAATGCCATCAAAGCAAACTCCTGTATCCGGATTATAAATGGCTTTATTAGCAGCATTTTCACCTGACAGCCATACTCTTAGTTTATTTGCAATTGTCAAGTACTTATCATCCTTCGAATAATAATAGGCTTCTGATGCCGCCCAAAGCATTGGCCTGACTCCATAAGCAATTTGAGGATACTCATTTCTATTCACCTCAATAAAATTATTATTCATTTTATTTATCCAAAATGCTTCGGCAAATCCATTCTGTAACATCCATGGGTAAAAGTTTTCAATCTCTAATAAAGCACTATCAATATATTCTTGATTATTAAAAGCTTGACCTGCTCTTAATAATGAATAAGCTTGATCATTTCCCCAAGCATGCCATAAATTCTCAGAGCTCAAAAAAGCACCGTAAGGATAATTATTGGCATCACCTTTTTGCATAAACATAATACCTTTAGCCAAATGATCAATTATTAATTTGGAATCCTGATCTCTAGTTCTTTTATAATTATTTAGCAATCCCAGAATTAATATAGCTGATTGATCTGCAGCTGATTTTCCTGGCAGCCATGTTGGTAATTCTATAGTGTTAATAATTTCAGTAATTAAATAAGATGTTGGAAGGTCGCTTTTAATGTTTTTTATCAATTTTTCTGAAGCCGCCGCTATCCTATTTGCCATATCTAAATCAGATTTCAAAAAAGGATATGATGATTCTATGGCCCATAACGCCCTAAACGACCACCAATCAAGAACTGCAATTGATGTTCGATATTTGGTGTTTATAGTAAGATCATTCCATAAAAAATTATTAAAATAACCATTTTGGTTTTGCATCTGTAAAACAAACTCGGTAAGATTTTTAAGTTTTTCTAATGCTATATCATCATGACCATACAATTCTAAATATTTTGTCAACATCACAATGGCTCTTGAAACATCATCTACACAAGTAAAGCCTTCTTTTGGTTCAATTGCATACGTATAATTTGGGTATTCACTGTAGATATTGATAATTCCCACCTTTTTTTCATTAAAATTAATCTCATTATAAAGATGATTAAAATGACTAAAATTTATGGCACTATTTGGTAGTGGCTCTGAAGGAATAATTTCAATATCGGAATTTTGATTTATTTCTACAGACACCTTTTCAGGAAAAGGGGTATCGCTTTCGTTGCATGAAACAAATAAAAAAAGCAATTGAATTAAAAGAAAAGTATTTAATCTCAATATAAATATCATGTTTCCAGATTTATATTTGTTCTAGTTATTATTTAGATAGATGGTATGATTACAATTATGGTTCTTTCAGGCAAAAAACATTGTTAATTTTGATTAAAAGAGAAGTAGTAAACTAACAAACTACTTCTCTTTAAACAAATAAACTAAACTTCAAAATCAACTATTGTGAATGCTTTTAATAACCAGGATTTTGAACGATTGTTCCTCCTGATTTATCGACTTCCCCTTGAGGAATTGGATATAAGTAATTTTTGTCTTGAAAATTCTTTCCAAGTCCAGTTAATACTGTTTTAGCTGTTCCCCATCTTTTTAAGTCGTTAAATCGTTGGGACTCAAAACCTAATTCTACTCTTCTTTCTGACATTAGCCATCCTTTTATTTGAGTGGCATCAGTTGAATTAGGTCTATCGGCTAAAGTTCCTAGCGGAACAATTGAACCATCTGCGGTTGCAGTAGTTCTAGCTCTACTTCTTATATTATTAATTATTGTGATTGCTCCGCTATAATCACCAGTTTCATTCATGGCTTCTGCTTTCCATAATAACACATCAGCATATCTTATAAAAATTTTATTGCTAGGTGCATCATCATTTCCTTTGTTATCACCAACTGTATTGCCTAATAATTTTGAAACATTTTGATTAACTACGTCAACTGTATATAACAATCTTGGGTCATTTGATTCAAATGCATTTATAAAGTCTGCACTAGGTGCAATAAAACCCCAACCTATTAACGCACACAAGCCATTACCATTTCTTGGATTTTGATCTGATACATGGTCGTAAGCAAAAATCACTTCATTATCAGAAAACTCTTTTGTCGTATCAAAACTGTCAAAATAATTAGTATTTAAACTATAAAAACCAAGACCATCTAATTCTGATATAAGACTTATTACAGTTCCCCAGTCTTCATTAAATAATGCTGCTTTAGCTTGCAATGCAATTACTGCGCCTTTTGAGGCTCTCCATGGTTCGGATGGAGATGGATATTTTGCATTTGGCAATAATGCTTTTGCTTCAGCTAAATCGGAATTTATTTGTCCCCAAATTTCAGTACTTGGAACTCTTATTGCAACATCAAAAGCTTCTTCAAACGATTTTAATGGAACCGTTAACAGTGGTACATCACCAAAATTATTGACTAAATCAAAATAATAAAAAGCTCTTAAAAAGTAAGCTTCTCCCAATAATTGATTCTTACGTGAATCAGAAATACCGACTGATTGAGTTACTTCCGGATTCGTTAAATAACTTATGGCAAGGTTTATTCTATTAATACCTTCATAATCATAAAGCCACAAACCATTAAATGCGCCGTTGTCTGCTGTAAAACTGAATGCACTTAATTCATCCATCCATGCTTGATCACCATCAGGATTCCACTTTTTATTCATATCATTGGCGGCGATATCTTGTAAAATAAAATCATTCCTTAATACAGCACCACCATCCCAATTCCATTCACCAATTAGATTTAAGGTGCTAGAAAGTAGCTGATAGGATGAACTTACTGAAGACTCCAAAGTTGTTATTGTTGGACTAGAATCAATTTGATCTAAAGTAAGAAGCCCTATAGGATCTTTTGTTAATTCATCATCACAACTCACTAAAGTAGTAATGACAAATAATGCGATTAAACTATTATATATATATTTCATAATTAATGCTTTTAAAATTTAACATTTAAACCAAACAAAACGGACGTTGACGAAGGATAAGTCCCTCTGTCGATTAAATCGGTAGACTCGGGATCCATACCTGTATAGTCCGTTAGTGTGAATAAATTTTGACCAGAAACATAAAGACGAATATCTTGAACACCCTTTATGCCATTTATTGTATATCCAAACTCAATATTTTTGAGACGCAAATAAGAGGCATCTTCAACAAAAATGCTCGATATTTTACTGCTTCCATTATCTTCAAATGCTACTCTTGGTGTCGTATTACTACTGCCTTCACCATCCCAAGCTCCTAAAATATTGGTAGTATAATTGAATGGACGTGTATCATAATCTAATATTTGTTTTGAGTCATTATATCTGTCTACACCTTCAACACCTTGAAAAAGAAATGAAAAGTCAAAGTTTTTAAATGATGAAGTAAATGCTATTCCATAGGTTAAATCAGGTATCGAACTTCCAAGAAACTTCCTGTCATCAGAATTGATTATTCCATCATTATTTATATCTTCAAATTTAATATCTCCTGGTTTCACACTAGGGTTTAATGTTCCACTTAAATGATTATCAATCTCGGATTGGTTTTGATAAATACCAACCATTTTATAACCGTAATAAGCATTTAATGGTTCTCCTACCTCTGTTCTGGTAACCTGTCCAATTAAATTTGGAACATTAGGATGCAATTTTTCAACATTATTTATTACTGTTCCTAAATTTGCATTAATACTATATTTGAATTCATTACTAGATTCTCTATAGTTTAATGAAAACTCGAATCCTTTGTTACTTACTTCACCAGCATTTACAATCGTTGGCGAAACATCTCCTACAATGCTTGGTAATCCAATTGGCAATAAAATATCTGAAGTATTTTTCACATAATATTCAACTGAAACATTCAATTTGTTATTTAAAAAACCCATGTCAACACCTACGTTTGTTGATTCAGAACTTTCCCATTTTAAATCTTCATTACCATATCGATTAACAACAACTTTTCCGTTTGTTTGACTTATTAAAGTTAAAAAAGCGTAATTATCAATCTCTTGATTTCCTAATTTACCCCAACCTGCTCTTAATTTCAAGTTAGACAACCATGTTGCATCTTTTAAAAAACTTTCATCTGAAATTTTCCATCCTGCTGAAATAGAAGGAAAATAACCCCATCTATTTTTTTCTGAAAATCTTGAGGATGCATCTGCTCTTATATTAGTTGTAACCATATATTTACTATCAAATACGTAAGAAGCAGACCCAAACAAAGAGAACAAAGCCCATTCCGAAGCACTTCCACCATTCCATAAATCAGCTTCTGTACCACCATAGTCAATATATCTAAAAGTTTTATCAGTATTATCAAAACGTGCACGACTTGCTCCAATTGATGAGCTATAATTATTAATGTATTCTGTACCTACTAATGCACTAATATCATGTTTATCATTTAAGGTTTTAGCATAGTTTAGTGTATTATTAAATGTTATTGTACGTGCTTCACCTCGTTCTTCATTCAAATTATTTGGACGGTTTTGTCTTCCTAATCCTTTATCTGTATCATTCCCGCCGCCGTCATCATCACCATAATTCTCTCCAAATGTTTTATTATGAATGAATGATAAATCAATACCAACATTGGTTCTAAATGTTAGTTCTTTATCTTTTAAAAAAGCATACTCAGCAAATATATTTCCAAATGTTCTAAAATCCTTTCTTACATCATCTGTAAAATATGCTAATGCCACTGGGTTTGATGCCCATTCATATTTATCACTTTCCCAACCACCATTGTCTCTATCATTATTTAAATAGAAAGGTAAATCTGTAAAAGGGTCTCTTTGAGAATATGTAGGATCATTAACATCTTTATAAACACTTATAATTGGAGGTCGTAATAGTGCGTGTCTAATAATTCCTGGAGCATCTCCTTTTGAAGATAATTTATCTTGAGTCCCATAGGTTAACTGAAGATTAGTTCCAATTTTTAAACGATTTGTTAATTCAACATTAAGATTGGTTCTGTAACTTAACCTTCTATATTTATCATTATCATATATTACAATTCCATCTTGACCGTAATAACCTAATGACATTAAAAATTGAATTTTATCACTTCCACCACTTGCGGTAAATTGTAAATTTTGCGATTTTCCAGTTTCGAATAATTCATCTAGCCAATCTGTATCAGAAAAATCAGCTCTACCTTTATCCGCCGTATAAGGATTTGTACCAGTTCTATCTGAATTATTCCAAGCCTTCTCAACAGTATTCATATACTGATCTGCATTTAACATATTAGGAAGGTTCGAGGCATAATGCAATCCTGTAAAATAGTTTACATCAAAACTAATTTTTCCTTCTTTTCCACTTTTTGTAGTAATTAAAACGACACCACCAGAAGCTCTTGATCCATATATAGCCGCCGCAGAAGCATCTTTTAAAACAGTCATAGTTTTAATATCTGCTTGATTTAAAAAACTAATATCTCTTGTTGGAATACCGTCTATTACATATAATGGATTATTGTCACCAATAGTTCCTAACCCACGAATACGGACTTCAATAGGATCGCCAGGAGCACCCGTACTGGATGTTACCTGTACACCTGCAATTTGTCCTTGCAAGGCTTGGGTAACATTTACTACCCTTGTTTTTTCTAAGTCTCCCATATCCACTACAGAAACAGCTCCTGTTAAAGTAGATTTTTTTCTTGATGAATATCCAACAAGAACTACCTCGTCTAAAGTCTCTAAATCTTCAGATAAGAAGACATTAATTTGACTTTGACCATTAACTGGAACCTCTTGAGTTACAAAACCTACCATACTAAAAACTAATACAGCATTAGATTCTACGTTATCAAGAATATACTTTCCATCAAAATCAGTTGCTGTTCCTATCGATGTTCCTTTTATAATAACATTTGCCCCTGGTGTGGGACCATTATTATCGGATACAATTCCAGTAATGGTTTGTGCAAATAAAACACTTCCAAATAACATGGTTCCTATTAAACATAGGTTATATATTAAGCGCTTTTTCATAATAAAAAAGAATTAAATTGATTAATAATTTGAGTAATTTTTTTCATGGTGTTAAATAGTTTAGTGAGTTAATATTTTAATAAAAGATGATATAAAATCATATGATAAATGTAGACCAACAACCTAGCAAACGGTGTACACTATATCTTCAAAAGTGTACACTAACTACTAATCACCTAATTTAAAGGTTATTAAAATATATTATTCTTGATTTTTTTCTGAATTATTCTTGATTTGATAATTCTTAGGAGTGCTGTTATACATTTTTTTAAACTCCCTATAAAAGTAAGACCGATTATTAAAACCTGACTGATAACAAACCTGTGAAACGGTAAAATTACTTTTTCTTAAAAGTTCGGCAGCATACTGTAGCCTAGTAGTTCGTATTAAATCTCCAGGAGAAAACCCAAAGTTTTGTTTAATCTTTCTATATAACTGTGAATTACTTATTCCTAACTTTTCTTCAATAAATTGACTTTGCAAGTTCTCATTCTCTATATTATTACGTATTAATTCAATAACATTTCGTAATAATACCTTATCATCATTATGTACTTCAAGATCTTTAATATTTTCAATAAGTGTATCTTGAGCTAAATGTTTTAGTATAAGTTCTCTTTCTTGTAAAAGTTTTTTAACCCTAATAAGTATATGATCTGGATGAAATGGTTTTGGAATATAAGAGTTAGCTCCGCTTTCTAAACCTTCAATACGATGTAAAATAGAACTCTTAGCCGTAAGCATTATCACAGGTATATGACAGGTTCTGTCGGTCTCTTTTACCTTTTTACATAACTCAACGCCATCCATTAAAGGCATCATAACATCAGTAATAATAATATCTGGAAGTTCTTTGTCAATTCTTTCTAATGCTTCCAGTCCATTATTTGCAATTACAATCTTATATTTTTCGTTTAATAATTCATTTAAAAATAATTGAATTTCTCTTTCGTCTTCTACAATCAATATCACCTTTCTATTCTCTAAAACAGCTTCAAGGGATGACATTTTATTTAATTTGTCATCAGAGTCATTTGGTACTTCTTCAAGAATATTTTTGAGGTAATCTGAAATTAAAATCTGATTTCCTTCTACATCAATTTCATTGTCTTTATATGATTCTTTACTGCAAGGAAGTATGATTTTAAAAACAGTAATTTTATTTAGCTTACTTGAAACTTCAATTTCACCTCTCAATACCGTAATCAATTTTTTTATATATGCTAAGCCAATACCTGTTCGAAACAAATCTGTATCTGATTTCTCTCCAGAATCAGTTAAGAAAAACCTATCAAACAATGATTCTAGTTTTTCTTTGGGTATACCCTTCCCTGTATTGGATACTTTAATAGTTAGTTTTTTTATTCCATTATCTTGCTTGTCAAACTTCAGTTTTATGCTACCATTATTAGGTGTATATTTAAAGGCATTAGACAATAGATTAAAAATTATCTTTTCAATTTTATCCTTATCATACCACCCAACCAGTTCTGTTGGTAACTCTAAATTATACTCAATATTTTTTTCTAATGCCCATTCATCAAACAACTCCGCTATTTGCTCAATCAAATTAACTAAATCAAACTGCTTTACCGTGACTTCTAAATAATCGTATTCAGCTTTTCTAAATTCGAGTAATTGCTGTGTTAAGAATAAAAGCCTAGACGAATTTCTTTGAATCATGTCTATAAACTTTTTACTGCGTTCCCCTAGATTTTCCGATTCAGCAAGTTTTTGTATAGGTCCCACGATTAAAGTTAAAGGTGTTTGAAATTCATGAGCAATATTTGTAAAAAACGTTAGTCTATTTTGGTGAATTTCTTCCTCACGTTTTTGAAAAAGAATGTTTTGCCTTAATCGATACTGTTTATTAAAATAGCTCCACACAAAAAGCAGAAATAGAAGACATAAAATAAAATAAACAAATATTGCAGCATTTGATTGCCAAAAAACAGGTTTGATTTTAATATCGACAGCATGAACTGCATCACTCCAAACACCATCACTATTAGACCATTTTATCCATAAAGAATAACCACCCTTTGGCACATTAGTAAAAGAGATAATTTTTCTGTTATTAATAGAGTTCCAATCTTGATCAAAATTATTTAATTTATACGCATATTGGCATTTTTCACTGTTTATATAAGTTAAAGCAGCCAATTCTACATCAAAAAAGTTTTGATCGTGCTCTAAAACTATAGAAGGAAATGTTTTTGACTTTGGAGATACAACTAGTCCTTGATAATATGGAACTTCTTGATTTTGACCACTAATTTTATCAATAAGAATATCTGGTACAACTTGAGATTCTTCTATTTTAGAGGGTAAAAAATAATTAAAACCTTTAATTCCTCCTACAAAAATGAAATCTGTATTATCATTTTGATAAAAAGCACCATCTGCAAATTCATTATTTTGCAAACCTTCATTTTTAGTATAATTAATGAATTTTAATTCTTTAAATATAAAATTAGATAATCCAAAATTTGTACTTATCCAAAGATTGGACTTATTATCTGAAACAATTCCATGAACGGTATTATTAGGAAGACCATCTTTTACCGTAAAGTTTTTAAATCTAGGTTCTTCGCCGTCATTAAATTCTTCTAATACATTCAAACCAAAACTTGTTCCAATCCAAAGTCTTTTTTCAATGTCTGTATGAAGACACAAAATGTCATTGTTTGATAAACTTTGCGGATCGTTTTTTATATTTTTAAAAGTTTTAAATCTGTTTATTCTTTTATCAAAAAGATTTAGTCCACCTAACCTCGTTCCTATCCAAAGTTCATCATTACTTTTTGGAATTATAGAAAAAATAATATTACTACTTAAAGACTCTTTTGATCCATTAGCCGCTAAATATTGTTTAAAGTCAGTTATTTTTAATCTTTCTCCATAACGTGAAATTTTAAAACTAACCATTCCATATCCGTTTGTACCTAACCAAATAACCCCATTTTCATCTTGATAAATGGCATAGGTAGACTTAAAATAAGAGCAAAATTCATTTCCAATAATATCTGACCAACCAATAAGTTTTGATTTTTTTAAATCAAAAACATTAATTCCCTTGCCATCTGTCCCAACAAAAATAAGATCATCCTGCCCCTTACAAAGCGCAAATACCGCATTATTTATGGAGCTATTACTCTCATTGAAGTTTTTATAGGCTAATGGATTGTTAGTGTTTAGGTAGAATTCTGAAGGAAAGCGGAATAACCCGCTTCCTTTTGTACCTACCCAAAATGAATTCCCTTCTTCTTCTAAAAAAGCTCTTACAATACCTCCATCAATTTCAGGAACTTGCGTTTTAGAAACTAAATTAAATACTTTTTTCTGTGGGTACATTTTAAAAAGTCCATCACCATCTGTTCCCTTCCAAATCACATTTTCAGTTCCTTGTAATAAGGCTGTTATTTTCTGATCCTTTAGTTTCTTAGTCCATGCATTACTTACCGTTCTTCCTAAACTATCGACAACAAAATACCCCGATTCATTATATAATAAGAGGCCTTCTTTAGTTCTAGCTATAATATTATGACTACTGGCTTTATCTATTATTATCTCAGTTTTGTCATCAAAAGAATACAATACAGGATTTCCAGAAACCGTTATAAAACACATTTTGTTTTGCGACAGAATACCAAAATCGCTCACATTAGTTAAAATCTGCTTTACTTTAGAAACTGTTTTTGAACCATCCTCTTTAATTTTTATTTTTAAAGAATAAAGTTCATTATTATCAAAAAGTAAAAGTAATTCGCCATTTTGTGAAAACACCATCTTACTAACAGCATTACTAGGTAGGTTTTTAATTTCCAATAATTGAAAAACATCACCATTAAAGTATCCAATCCCCCAGTCTTTAACCGCACAAAATACTGTTTTCGAACCATCAAGAGTCATATTGAATTCTGATTCTGAAAAAGGAGGTTTGTCTTTTCTAGAAAAATAATATCTGTTAAACGTGTTTGTTTTTTTGTTATACCTATTTAAGCCGTGTACAGTCAAAACCCAAATATCTCCATTATGATCTTCATCAATTTTAAGGATTATCTGGTTGGTAAGACTGTTTTCATTATTCAGCTCAGGTCTGAATATTTTAAAACTATGACCATTATATCTATTTAATCCATCCCAAGTACCAATCCATAGCAAATTTTCAGAATCTTGAAAAATAGTATTTACAGAACTGTTGGAGAGTCCATTTGTATTATCTAATTGCTCGATTGAATATTTAGCATCAAAAAGATATGATGTATTAAGAGGCTTATTAAAAGTATTATTGATTTTTTCTTGAGAATCTGATTTAATATTTTCGGGAATGCTATTTATTATAGAATGTTCATGCTTTTTATTGCAACCAATTATTGCAATGAAAATAATTAATATAAAAAAATATTTATTTCTAAAGTCAAGATTTTTAACCAAAGTATAACCTGTTTTTTAAATGAAATATTGGGCTAATTTTATCAAAATAAAACTTATGTAGTTAGAAAATTAAAACCTAATTATAAATTATAAATTGTTCGTACAAGTTATATAATAATATGTGATATTAATAAAATAAGGCTTGTGAATTTATTCATGATTTTACAAATGCGACAGTATCGTAGTTTTTAAATTGTAAAAAAAGAATTAAAAAAACGCTCTTTTTTTAAATAAATGACTAAACGTTGCTAATCAACAACTAAGAAACCGTAACACTTTATAATAAAGTTATTACGTTTAATGTTGTACTCAAAGCGCTACTTGATCCGGTCATTTTATTAATAATGTTTTCAAAATTAAATTATGAGAATGTTAATGAAAACCGAGGTTTAGTAAAATTAATTTTGATTATATTGCATTAAATAATTTAATAATCAGAAAACTAAAAACTGCATACGTTTTTGCATACGATTTTATAATTTGATGGCTTGTGAGCCCAGCAAACGTGTTTGAAATTTGATTAGCACGGAGCTCATAACCCGAAGGTCACTGGTTCGAGTCCAGTTCCCGCTACAAAGCTTCACGCTAATAAACTCAACGGATTGTGTTCTCACAATCCGTTTTTTTATGTCCTCAATTTTCTTACTTTTACAGAAAGTACTCGATTCCGTACACGTTTTGGGCTTGATCTCTTTTGTTCGTGAAACCTATTTTTGTTACAAGGTTATGGATGCTAAAGAAATATTATTTAGGCGAACTTTACAGGTATAGATAATTAAATTTGATAAAATCTGTGCTGTGTACTACATATAGATACAAATCCATGTGAAGTCGAATAATAAAATTAAAAAGCTGAATATGAGATATAGTTCTGGGAAATTTCTCTGACTTGTTGTTGCAACTCTAGAATATTTCCATACATATGATTAATATGTCTATGTAATAATTTACAATTATCTTTAACTTCACATTTTCAAATTCTAATAGGTTTATAAATTATTATATTTTAATATGAAAAACTTCATTTTCTGCGTACTCGTAATTCTTTGTCAAAATACATTTAGTCAAAACGATTGGGAGAATCCAAGAATGTTTCAACAAAATAAAGAAAAAGCAAGAGCTTCTTTTTTTACATATTCAACATTAGAAAAAGCCAAGCTCAATGATCCGAAAAATGAAGAAAACATTAAGTGTTTAAACGGCAATTGGAAGTTTAATTTTACAGATCATTCAGATCAAGGTATACCAGATTTTCAAAAGGTTGGTTTTGATGACAGCAAATGGGATGAAATTCCTGTGCCTGGTAATTGGGAGTTAAATGGATTTGGATACCCTAATTATACTAATATGGATTACCCATTTGAGAAAAATCCACCTTTTATAAAAGCATCACAAAACGCAGTAGGATCATATATAACGTATTTTAACGTAGATAAAAATTGGTTAAAAAGTGACGTTTACATTCAATTAGGTTCTGTTAAATCGGGTTATTATTTATGGGTAAATGGAAAAAAAGTTGGTTACAATCAAGACTCTAAACTTCCTGCAGAATTTAATATAACACCTTATTTGAAAGAAGGAACTAATAAGTTAGCAGTTAAAGTTTTTAAGTTTACAGATGGTAGTTATTTAGAGGATCAAGATTTTTGGAGATTATCAGGAATTCAACGCGATGTATATCTTTTTGCCAGACCAAAAATTCAAATAAGAGATTTTTTTGCCAAAGCATTATTAGGTGCTAACTATAAAAACGGTGCATTTAGTTTAGAAACCGAAATCAAGAATACTTCTAATAAAAAAGCATCTCATTTAAAATTACAATATCAAATTCTAGATGCAGATGGAACAGAAATACTGTCAAATGAATCTACTTTTAATTCTAAAGGTTCTAGTGTCAATACGCTAAATTTTACAGGTGAAATACTAGATGTAAATAAATGGTCTGCCGAAAATCCATATTTATATACATTATTGATTGATCTAAAAGATAGCAAAGGCAAAACCATTGAAGCCTCTTCAATAAAAATAGGGTTTAGAACTACCGAAATAAAAGGTGGGCAATTGTTGGTAAATGGTAAACCAATTCTGTTAAAAGGGGTAAATCGTCATGAACACAATCAAGATTTTGGACATGTTGTTAACAAAGAAGATATGTTGGCAGACATCAAAATGATGAAACAGAATAATATTAACGCGGTTCGTACTTGTCATTACCCAGATATGCCATTGTGGTATAAGCTATGTGATCAATACGGTTTGTATCTGTATGATGAAGCGAATATAGAATCTCATGGTATGGGCTATAATCCAGAAAACACACTAGCCAACAATTCAGCTTGGAAAGCAGCTCATGTAGAACGAATTACCAATATGGTAAAGCGAGATAAAAACCATCCGTCTATAATTGTTTGGAGTATGGGTAATGAAGCAGGTGATGGACCTAATTTTTTAGCTGGTTATAAAGCTATTTTAGAACTAGACAAAAACAGACCAATACATTATGAGCGTGCTGAGAGATTATCGGACGTTAAAGAACAGCACACCGATATTATAGGTAACATGTACCAATCTATAGAAGGTGTTGAACAATGGTTAGAGACAGATGCTAAAAGGCCTTTTATTTGGTGTGAATATGCACATGCTATGGGAAATAGTAGTGGGAACTTTAAAGAATATTGGGATCTAGTAAGAAGTAATAAACAATTACAAGGTGGCTTTATTTGGGATTGGATGGATCAAGGTTTAACAAAATATAATGCTGAAGGTGTTAAATTTTGGGCTTATGGCGGACATTTTGAACCAGAAGGTGTGCACCATGATAATAACTTTTGTTTTAACGGATTGGTCGATCCAGACATGACGCCACACCCAGGTTTGTTTGAAGTTAAAAAAGAATATCAAAACATCCATTTTAAAAATCTAAAAGTTTCGGAAGGTATTATTACTATAGAAAACGAAAACTTTTTTTCTGGTTTAGAAGATTATATCATTCGTTGGGAGTTATTGGAGAACGGTGCCGTAATACAAAAAGGTGTTTTCAACCCAACAGGTGTTTTGCCACAAACGGACAAAGAATTCAAATTAGGATTAAAGGATTTTAATCAAAAAAACGGAAAAGAATATTTTTTAAATATTTATGCATTACAAGGAGAAGAAACCGAATTGATTCCTTTTGGACATAGAGTAGCTACTCAACAGTTTGCTTTAACAACATTTGATAAAATGGTTGTTAAAGCAATAACTTCAAATCAAATACAGGTTATAGATGCATCAGAAGTAATCCATATTACTGGCGAGGATTTCGACATCCAGATATCTAAAAAAACAGGTGCTATCTCATCTTACAAATTGAATAATTATGAACTGATGAATGAGCCTTTGGTGCCAACGTTTTGGAGAGCTCCAACAGATAACGATTTTGGTAATAAAATGCCAGAACGTTGTGAGGTGTGGAAAGAGGTCGTGAATAATACAATGCTAGTAAGTATCAATTATAAAAAAGTATCTTCATTTGAAGTAATAGTTAATTCTAAGCTTAAATTACCAACTGTAGAAGGTGATATAGATATTGAATATACTATTTATGGTAACGGGAAAATAGATGTGAATTATAAATTTAAAGCCTCTAAATCTGATTTATCTGAAATACCACGTATTGGTATGGTTTTCAGAATGCCTAAAGAATTTGCTAATCTTGAATACTATGGTCGCGGTCCTTGGGAAAATTACATTGATAGAAATACAGCAGCTTTTGTAGGTAAGTACAGTTCAAAAGTAGCAAATCAATATGTTGCTTATGGTAGACCACAAGAAAACGGCCATAAAACAGATGTTAGATGGCTTAGTTTGAAAAATCAAATAGGTTTAGGCTTTGAAATTGAGGCAAACGGAGAAACGATAGAGTTTAATGCCTTGCACCATAGTACTAATGATTTTGATCCTGGAAAGAAAAAACTATTAAGAACCCCAGCAGATATAAAAGATAGAGATTTTGTTGAAGTTCATATAGATCATAAAATGATGGGTGTTGGCGGAGATACGAGTTGGGGAGCCAAACCACATGCGTCATATATGTATTATGCGAATAAAACGTATCAATATTCGTTTTCTATAAATCCCAAGTTTTAATTGAAAAACTTTAAATGAGTTCATAGATAAAAAATAATTCAATAAAAAGTAAATGATGATTAAAATTATTAAACGATTAAAAGTACTTCAAAAGGTATCATATTTATGCTTTCTATTTTTAATAATATTCAGTTGCAAACAAAAAGCAGAATCTAAAAAAGTAGAAAAGCCTGCATTAGTAAAAATAACCAACCCTATCGTTGACGGTTTTTTTGCAGATCCAAGCATGGTTAAATTTGATGGCAAGTATTATATGTATGCCACTATAGATCCTTGGGGAGGCGATGAGTTAGCTGTATTTGAATCATCAGATTTTAAAAATTGGGAACAAAAGCATATTAATTGGCCAACTAAAGAGGCTTGTATATCACCAACATCCAATAATAGTAGGGTTTGGGCTCCTAGTGTAATTCAGGCCAATAACGGAAAATTTTATATGTACATCTCTGTAGGGAGTGAAGTTTGGGCTGGTGTTAGCGATAAGCCATTAGGGCCTTGGAAAAATGCTAAAGAAGACAAAACTCCATTTATAAAAGGAGATATGTTTCCTGAATACCACATGATAGATGCTGAGGCTTTTATTGACGATGATGGACAAGCTTACCTATATTGGGGTTCTGGTTTAAATTGGGTAAATGGACATTGCTTTATTGTTAAATTGAATAGCGATATGGTGTCTTTTAATGAAGAAGACATAAAAGATATTACACCGCCTCATTACTTTGAAGCGCCATTTATGTTAAAGAGAAGCAATAAATATTATTTAATGTATTCAGATGGGAAATGTACAAATAGTACATATAAGGTTAGGTATTCAGTAGGAGAAACTCCTTTTGGTCCATGGACAGAAGGTAAGAATAGTCCAATATTATCAACATCAAAAGATTCTACAACCTTAGGCCCTGGACATCATGCTATGTTTAAAGAAAACAATCAAGATTATATTTTATACCATAGAATTAAAGATAATAAAAATGATACCCTTTTAAGAGAAATAGCTGTGGATAGTTTAAACTTTGATTCAGAAGGCAACATGTTAAAAGTAGTTCCGCAAGATGGTATAATTAGTTTTATAAATAATTAGATAATAAAAGAGTCAACTTTTTTATTGTTTTAGTAGCTACCATTATATTAAGTTCTTGTGGAAAGACAACCTATATGATATGATAGTTGAGATTATTATGGGACAACAAATAGATCTAGATGTTTTTTAGATTCTGTTTTAGAATGAATTTTTTGCATTTTGGAAATATTTATATATAGGTTTTTCTGAATTAACAAAAAGATAGTTTCTGTACAAGGAACTATCTTTTCTTGGTAGTATTGATTTTTAGATAGCACATTTAGTCAAGGTATAGAAAAGGAATCTACTTGTTTTTACAGTCGTCAAGACGATGCAATAAGTCTGTAATTGCCATTTTTTAATATGCCAATGCCTATGTGTTTAGCAAAAGTAATAGCGAATACTACTTTTTTTGATTCTCAGAATAATACACAAACTTCAAATACTTTTATAGGTAAATCAGTATTTCACCTTACTGAAGGTGTTGCACAATTCTCAACATCAACTTAATTCTAAATAGTATCCTAGATTTACATTTAGCATAATTGTAAATAAGCGATGTGATGTAAGTCCTATGTACTTAATGAAGTGTAAATGTTGTAAATGTAATTCAGGTTTCTAAAAAATAGAATGGATTAAGCCTCGTAAAGGATAAAATACAATTTGTCTATGTTTTTGATTAATGTGTCCATTTCAAAACGAATCATTGGTTATAAATTTATCCTAGTTAATAAAGTTTAAATAAGAAGGATTAGTTACCCTTCTTTAAGGCATAAAAAACATGATATTTATTTAGATATAACATTTCTATGTTATTGTTATAAAAAATAAAACAGTTGTTTTTTATGTAAATAGTAGTTGTTTGGTTTAGTAGGGAGATGATTTATTCTACAATAATTTATTCTCCCTTTTTTTTACAATTTTTTGAGTAGCATAACTGTCATTAATTTTTATAAAAAGCTTTAATAAGATTCCAATTTAATTGTATTATCAAAATGAGAGAACACCATTTAAATAAAAATATATATAATTCGCTTAAAATTAATTTTCAAATTTTGATAGTCTTGTTTTTGTCATGTTTTAATATGTCATGTAAAAATACTGAAGAAACAAAAAGTTCATTTGCCGTTATAGAAAAACTTATAGGTAATCGTGCAAATGAATTTGAACTAAGTATTATAGAAAAAACACAGTCTAATAATGAAGATTGGTTTGAGGTTAAAACAACAGACAACAAAGTTACTATTAAAGGAACATCTAACACAACTATTTGTTATGCAGCCTATAGTTTTCTTAAAGATATTGGAGCTGTTTTAGTGAGTTGGGAAGGTAATAGAATTGATTTACCTAAAACATGGCCTACATATTCTAAAAAAGGAACAACGCCTTTTAAATACAGAGAATATTTAAATGCTTGTGTGTTCGGTTATACAACGCCTTGGTGGGATTGGGAGCGTTGGTCTAAGGAGATAGATTGGATGGCATTACATGGCATTAATTTACCAACAGCACTTGAGGGGCAAGAAATTGTTTGGCAACAATTATGGAAAGAATACGGGGTGTCTGATGGTGAATTACAGGAACATTTTGCGGGACCTGCATTTTTACCTTGGCAACGCATGGGTAATATAAATAGTCATGAAGGTGTATTACCGCAAGAATGGATTAATAAAAAGTCAGATATTCAGAAAAGAATATTGCAAAAAATGAGGGCACTAGACATGCATCCTGTTGTACCAGCTTTTAGTGGCTATGTGCCAAAAGCATTTGCAGAACAACACCTTGATTCAAAAATAAGTGAATTAAGTGCTTGGGCCGGTGGTGGTTTTGAAAGCACTTATTTATTAGATCCAAAAGACCCTCTATTTAAAGAAATAGGTATACGTTTTATTGAATTATATACTAAGTTATACGGCGAGTCAAATTTTTATTTAGCCGATTCTTTTAATGAAATTGAACCTCCTGTATCCAAAGAACACAAGAATGAAGAATTATCAGATTATGGGAAAATTATCTATGAAACCATAGATGAAGCTGCTCCAGGGGCAACATGGGTCATGCAAGGTTGGCTTTTTGGTAATGATAAAGAATTTTGGACAAAAGAAGCTACCAAATCTTTTTTAAACAAAGTGCCTAACGACAGACTTATCATTCAAGACTATGCTAATGATAGATATAAAGTTTGGGAAAATCAAGAAGCCTTTTATGGTAAGCAATGGACCTATGGCTATGTACATAATTATGGGGGTTCAAATCCTGTTTATGGCGATTTAAACTTTTACAATCAGGAACTTAAAAGCTTATTGAGTCGCTCTAATAAAGGGTATCTAGTGGGTTATGGTGTTATGCCAGAAGGGTTAAATAATAACTCTGTAGTTTATGAATATATTTATGATCTTCCTTGGGCACAAGGGCAAGAACCAGTGAAAAATTGGTTAAAAACGTATTTAAATGCTAGGTATGGAAAAACGCCTAAACCCGTTTTTAAGGCTTGGCAATTACTCATAGAATCTGTATATAGTACAAAATATTGGGAAACACGTTGGTGGGATAGTAGAGCAGGAGCATATTTGTTTTTTAAACGACCTACATTAAAAATATCAACGTTTAAAGCAAGCCCAGGCGATAAAGAAAAGTTAAAACAAGCTTTGGATATTTTGGTTAAGGAATCAAAAAACTATGATAAAAACAGTCTTTTTCATTATGATTTAATAGAAGCATCCAGACAGTATGGCTCTTTAATTATTGATGATTTATTAATAGAATGTGTTAAAGCCTATAATGATAAAAATATAGAAAAAGCAGATGCTCTATTTAATGATATTGAGAAAAAAGCTTTAGAATTAGATAACATGCTTTCAGGGCAACCCTTAAACAATCTAAACTATTGGTTAACATCAGCTTGGGATTATGGAGAGTCTCCTGAAATATCAAAAATTTATTTAAAAAATGCTAAAATGCTAATTACTATGTGGGGTGGTAATGATCATTTAAATGATTATGCATCTAAATCATGGCAAGGGATGTATAAAGAATTTTATTGGCCAAGGTGGAAAATGTTTTTGCAAGCACTTAGAGTATCCGCAGTAAATAATAAACCTTTCGACGAATTAAAAGAAAGGCAATTAATAAAAGAATGGGAAACAAATTGGTGCAAAAATGATGACATGCATTACTTAAATACTAAAAATTTCCAATCACATTAAGAAAACCAAAAGGGTTTTAAAAGAAATAATATATTTATGAAACAGACCACTATTTCATCCAATAATACGTTAGTTCCTATCATCATTATTGCCAGTCTATTTTTTATTTTCGGTTTTGTCACTTGGATAAATGGTGCATTGATACCATTTATGAAAACTATTAATGAACTAACCGATGCACAATCTTATTTTGTAGCTACAGCGTCCTATATTTCATTTGTTGTTATGGCGTTGCCTGCTTCTTATATTCTAAACAAAATCGGATATAGAAAAGGGATGTCTTTAGGCTTAATTATAATGGCTATTGGAGCTATGGTATTTATACCTGCAGCAGAAGCAAGAACCTATTGGGTATTTTTATCAGGTATTTTTATTCAAGGAATAGGAATGACTTTGTTACAAACAGCCGCCAACCCTTATATCACCATTTTGGGACCTATTGAAAGTGGAGCAAAACGTATTGCTATTATGGGTATTGCAAACAAAACGGCAGGAGCTTTGGGCTCATTGATTTTTGGAGCTTTATTACTCTCTGGAATAGATGACGTAAAAGAGAAATTAGGAAGTGTATCTATTCAAGAAAAAAATGTCCTTTTAGACACTATGGCCGATAGTGTTTTTATGCCCTATTTAATTATGGCAATTGTTTTATTTGTTTTAGGACTGTTGATTAGAAAGGCACCATTGCCACATGTAGAAGCAATAGAAGCTAAAGAAATAAAAGAAGGAGAAACAACAAAAACCAGTATTTTTCAATTTCCTAATTTATGGTTAGGAGTACTAACATTATTCGTTTATGTAGGAGCAGAAGTGATAGCTGGAGATACTATTATTGCGTATGGAATATCTTTAGGGTTCTCTGCCGTAGATGCAAAATTCTTCACCACATTTACCCTTTTAGCGATGGTGGCTACTTACGCTTTAGGAGTTATTTTAATTCCTAAATATTTAAAACAGGGTATGGCTCTTAAAATTAGTGCTGTATTAGGAATAGTTTTTAGCATATGTATATTATTTACATCAGGGTTTACATCGGTACTTTTTGTCGCATTTTTAGGTATTTCAAATGCTTTGGTTTGGCCAGCTGTTTGGCCTTTAACTTTGGATGGTTTGGGCAAATCTACTAAAACAGCATCTGCTTTATTAATTATGGCAATTTCAGGCGGAGCCATAATTCCTCCATTATACGGAAGGTTGGTAGATGCTAATACAAAACAACTTATTGTTAATGGAATGAATGAATCTGAAGCCATAGCATCAGCTGCTACAAGTAGTTATTGGATTTTAATTCCCTGTTATTCCATCATATTGTTTTTTGCTGTGTGGGGACATAAATATAAAAGTTGGTCTAGAGAATAGTTCATTAGAATAAAAATAATATATAATCAATAAATAAAACAAAAGCAATGTTAAATAGTAGTATAGATAAAGCAACAAGTTTTGAAAAGCGATTTGAAAATGTAGAAACTATAGTTTACGAAAATTCAACAGAAGCTTCTAAGTCTGTAGCCAGAGAAATAGCAGATCTAATAAGAGTTAAGCAAAACCAGAAACAGCCCTGTATATTAGGATTGGCAACAGGATCTTCTCCTAAAGGATTGTATGCCGAATTAGTAAGGTTGCATAAAGAAGAAGGTTTAAGTTTTAAAAATGTGGTATCATTCAATTTAGATGAATACTATCCTATGGAGCCAGATTCTATAAATAGTTATGTCCGTTTTATGAAAGAACAGCTGTTTAACCATATCGATATATTGCCGGAAAATTATCATGTGCCAGACGGTTTACTTTTAAAGGAAGAAATAGCCGAATATTGTAATGCTTATGAAGCAAAAATTGAAGCTTTAGGAGGTTTAGATTTGCAGATTTTAGGCATTGGTGGTAATGGTCATATTGGGTTTAACGAATCAGGATCACTTCAAAACTCAAAAACTAGATTAGTAGCTTTAGATCACATTACAAGAGTAGCGGCTAGTAATGATTTTTCTGGTTTGAATAATACACCAAGAACCGCAATTACTTTAGGTGTTAAAAAAATAATGGAAGCTAAACGCGTAATTTTATTGGCTTGGGGCGAAGGAAAATCAAATATAATAAACGCCTCGGTAGAAGGAACGGTTACCAATCTGGTACCAGCTTCTTTTTTGCAGGAACATAACAATGCTACATTTGTACTGGATAAATCTGCTGCATCAAAATTAACGCGTATCAATACACCTTGGCTAGTTGAAAAGGTGGATTGGTCAGATAACCTCATAAAAAAGGCTGTTTTAGGCTTAGCGTTACATTTAAAGAAACCTATCTTGATGCTTACCGATGCTGATTATATTGAAAATGGAATGAGCGATTTATTAGCAGACTCAGGTCCAGCTTACGATATTAATATTCAAATATTCAATAAATTACAAAATACCATTACAGGTTGGCCAGGTGGTAAACCGAATGCAGATGATAGTAAACGGCCAGAGCGTGCCGAACCAGCCAAAAAGCGAGTACTCATTTTTAGTCCTCACCCAGATGATGATATTATAAGTATGGGTGGAACATTTAAGCGTTTACAAGAGCAAGGACATGAAGTACATGTAGGATATCAAACTTCTGGTAATATTGCGGTAGCAGATGATGAAGCATTAAGGTTTGCAAGTTTTGTATGTGATTATAATGACAAATTTGGAATTGAAAGTGAAGATGCAGTAAACATCTATAAAAAAGCAATTACTTTTCTTAAAAACAAAAAGGCTAGTGAGATAGATATTGAAGAAGTAAGATATATAAAAGGTCTAATAAGAAAAGGAGAAGCCCAATCTACTTGTTATTTTGTTGGTTTACCAGATAGTCAAATTCATTTTATGGAGCTTCCTTTTTATGAGACAGGCAGTATTGAGAAAAAACCTTTAGGAGAAAAGGATATACAATTAACCATGGATTTGATAGATAAAATTAAACCTCACCAAATTTATGCGGCAGGCGATTTAGCAGATCCTCATGGAACCCATAAAGTATGTTTAGATGCCATTTTTGCTGCAGTAAAAGCATTAAAACCTAAAAAATTTATGAAAGATTGTTGGGTTTGGTTGTATAGAGGTGCATGGCAAGAATGGAATGTCGATGAAATTGAAATGGCCGTACCAATGGGGCCAGATCAAGTGCTTGAAAAGCGTAAAGGAATTTTTAAACATCAATCACAGAAGGATGGCGTCGTGTTTCAAGGAGCAGATAGTAGAGAATTCTGGCAACGTGCCGAAGACAGAAACAAAGAAACTGCACAAATATACCATCAATTAGGATTATCGCACTACGCAGCTATGGAAGCTTTTGTGAGATGGGACTATTAGCCTAATAAATACAAGGGGTAATCAAAATGTCCATATTTTGGAATGATATATCCATCTTGTAATGAGGCTTTAACAATAAATTAGCACAACTATAAACTAAAATTAAATAATATGGAGAAAATTAAACTCTTAATGATAGCCTTAATAATAGGCTTTTCATCAACATCATGGGCGCAAATAGATGTCTCTGGTGTAGTAACAGACAATCAAAATATTCCTATTCCAGGAGTTAATGTTGTTATTAAAGGTACTTCAACTGGTAGTGCCACAGATTTTGATGGTAAATATGAAATTAAAGCCAATGTTGGAGACGTACTTGTGTTCTCCTATTTGGGTTATCAAACATTAGAACTTGCTTATAGTGGAGGGGCTACTTTAGATGCAAAGTTAAACGAAGATGCGGCTCAACTAGATGAGGTAGTCGTAATTGGATACGGTTCTGTAAAGAAAAGTGATTTAACAGGATCTGTTGTGCAAATTAGTTCTAAGCAAATAGAACAAGCTAATAAAGTAGATGCTGTTTCTGCTTTACAAGGTCAATCAGCAGGTGTTGTTATTCAACGTACGGATAATAAACCTGGAGGAGGAGGTTTTAATATTCGTATTCGTGGAGCAAGTACTATCAATTCTAATGATGCTAATGGATTTAATCCTGGGCAAAATCCATTATTTATTGTAGATGGGATTTTCGTAGATGATATTTCATTTTTAAATCCTGCGGATATTAGCAGTATGAACGTGCTTAAAGATGCTTCTGCAACTGCTATTTATGGATCTAGAGGTAGTAATGGTGTAGTTTTAATTGAAACTAAGCGTGGTAAAAGTGGTAAAACTAAAGTAGACTACAGTAATTATGTTGGATTTAAACAAGCTTATCATTTACCATCAGTTTTTAATGCTGCTGAATATGTTAAATTTGTTAAAGACGCTGCTGTAGGAGGTCAATTTGTTTCAGGAAATACAAGTTACAGAGCAAGTGATGTAGATGTAACAGATGGTATATTTGATGCAGAAGAACAGCAAAATATTGCCGAAGGTATTGATACTGATTGGATTGATCTAATGCTTAAAAACGGTTTTCAAACGAATCATACTTTAGGTTTAAGTGGTGGAAATGATACAACTACGTATTCAGCTGGTTTAGCTTATACAGAAGATGAAGGAACTGCAGAAGGAGAAGATTATACTAGATATAATATTAGAGGAAGTTTAAGTAGTGATCTTAATGATTGGTTGAATATAAGTGTTAGTAACTATGTTACTTCAGTTGTTCAAAATCAAGGAAGTTATGAAGGGTTTAGAAGTGCTTATAGATTAAAACCAATTGGTCGACCTTATAATGACGATGGGTCTTTACGGTTTTTTCCAACAAATAAAGAAACTCAAATTACAAATCCTTTATTTGAAGCAGGTGGAGAAATTAGAGAGACTAAATTTTTACAATACATAGGAGATATTGCTATAGAAGTTAAACCAATAGAAGCTTTAACAATTACATCTAAATTTTCACCTAATCTAAAATATACAAGATTTGGTGAATATCGTTCATTGTATACAAAAAGTGTTAGTGGAAATGCGTCAAATAGAAGAGCTCAAGTAAATAACTCTAACTATTTTTCTTATGCATGGGATAATATTTTTAACTATAAGTTTAATAAAGGTGATCATGCTCTTGATGTTACCGCTGTAATTTCTAGATTTTTAGAACGTCGTGAAGGATATTATAATCAAGTTAGAAATTTTACTACTGATGAATTTACCTTCTATAATTTAGATGCAGGTTTAGATATTAGAGATGTTTCTAGTGATTTTTCTAAACAAACTTTAGAATCTTACACTAGTAGAATAAATTATACCTTAAAGGATAAGTACTTGTTTACTGTTACTGGACGTTATGATGGTGCTTCTATTTTGGCAAAAGATAATAAATGGGCATTTTTCCCATCAGCAGCTTTTGCTTGGAAAATTATAGATGAGGGTTTCATGCAAAATCAACAAACTTTTTCTAATGCTAAGCTTAGATTGAGTTACGGTGAAACAGGTAACAATGGAACAGGAGGAGGATTGTATCCTCTTGGATCTCAATCTCTATTAGGAGCAAGTGCAACTAATTTAGGAGACCAAGCAGTATCTACTACATATGTTACTGGTATAGCAAATAAAGATCTTACTTGGGAAAGAACGACTGAGATAAATTTAGGTCTTGATTTTGGGTTTATGAATAACAAAATCAACGGATCTATTGATATTTACAATAGAGATATTGATGGTATTATTTTTGAAAGACAATTACCTACATTAACGGGGCTTAATCGTCTTGGAGTATTTGAAAACATTGGTTCTTCTAATAATAAAGGTATTGAAATTGCATTAAACACAATTAACGTAGATAATGGTAATTTTAAATGGACAACTAACTTTAATTTTGCATCTAATAAAAACGAGTTAAAAAAACTAGCTAATGGAAATATAGATATTCCTTTTAATGTAGGAGGTACTAGCCTTATTCATAGAGTAGGTGAGCCAATAGGTGCTATTTATGATTATGAATTTGCAGGTATATGGCAATTAGATGAAGAAGCTGAGGCAGCATCTTATGGTCAAATTCCTGGACAAGTTAAGGTAACAGATGTTACAAATGATGGTCAAATTACTTCTGCTGATAGAAAAATAATTGGTCAAGTAACACCAAAGTGGACTGGTGGTTTTACTAGTACTATGAATTATAAAAACTTCGATTTTTCATTCATGATAAATACAAGTCAAGGGGCTAAAATGAGAAGTAATTTCCATGCTAACTATGCTTGGGGATGGCAAGAACAACCTCAAAGAACATTTAATGGTTATAATGTTGATTATTGGACACCAGAAAACCAATCAAATGATTGGAATCAACCTGGAAACCCTGGACCTTTCGGTCATGCTATTCAATATAAAGATATTTCATTCACTAAAGTTGGTTTTATAACATTAGGCTATAAGCTTCCTTCTACAATATTAGAAAAGCTTAAAATTAGTAACTTAAGAATTTATGCAACAGTACAAAATCCTTTTGTATTTACAGATTATGATGGATGGGATCCTGAAAATGCCGGGAGAAACCAATGGGGTGCAGCTTATATGTCACGTACATTAATGACAGGTATTAATTTAAGCTTTTAACTAATCATTAAATTAAATTTAAGAAAAATGAAAAATATTAATAATAGATTAATTTTAATATTACTTACAATTGGTGTGTTAAGCACAAGTTGTGAGAGTTACTTAGAAGAAGAGAATAATTCTTTTTTAACTATAGAGAACACAAGTTCTAACCCAGATACTTTCGACCAGTTAGTAGCAAGAGTTTACGAGAGAGCAAGAGAAACTACAACGCATTATGCACCTGATATGTACTATACGCTTGAAGATTTGGGTACAGATATAGTTACCAGAGGTTCTGCAATATCAGGAGTTAGCGATATTAATGATTATGTAAATTTTACACCTTTAAACGGTGTAGTTGCTACATATTGGGCGAATCAATATAGCATAATTTCTGCAGCTAATACTGCTATAGATAATGCTGAAATAATTGAAGGAATTGAATCAGCAGTTAAAACAGTTGGAACAGGAGAAGCTAAATTTTTTAGAGCAATGTCTTATTTTAATTTAGTGGAAAATTTTGGTGGTGTACCATTAATAGTTAATCAAATTACAGATGCAAATGCCGAATATTCACGTGCAACTGAAGAAGCTGTTTACACGCAAATAGTATCAGATCTTCAAGATGCTTTAGCGGGTGTGCCTCCTACAGCAAGTGTTTATGGACGAGTATCTAAAGATGCTGTAAGGCATTTAATGTCTAAAGTATTATTAACTAGAGGTTATAAATCTTTTGGTTCGGGATCTGATTTTACAGATGCTGCTGCATTAGCAGATACAGTGATTTCAAATCACCCTTTGGTGCCTTCATTTGCTAGCTTAGTAGATATAACTAATCAGAGAAACTCTGAAGTTGTATTTTCATATTTATTTGGAAGTAATTCAGTAAGTAGAGGTTGGGGTAATTCTAGACACATGTTATACCAGTTTAGATTTTTTGATTATCCAGGTTTAACTAGAACACGTAAAGGTTTAGATCCTATGCCAACACCATTCTTTTATAGTCTTTTTGATGATGATGATGAAAGAGCAGAAGCTACATTTACAAGAGAGATTTATGCTACTGAAGATTATACAGGTAAAAACGGTGAAGCAGTATCTGCTGGAGAGTTAGCGATATTGTTACCAAAAACGGCTTGGACTCAAGCTGAAATAGATGCTGTGCCATATGCAGTAATTAACCCAGATACATATTTTACAAGTGATGGTATTACACCAGTACATTACCCTCAATTTATTAAGTTTGCTGATCCTTCAGTACCATTTACACAACCAGATCAATCTTCACAAGGAGAAAGAGATATGGTTATGATGCGATCTGGAGAAGCATATTTAATTGCTGCAGAGGCTTATTTTAAATCAAGCAATTCTATTGATGCAGCTGCACGTCTTACAACATTACGTTCTAGAGCGGGTATAACTATACCAGTAGTAGCTGGAGATGTAGATCTTGATTTTATTCTTGATGAAAGAGCTAGAGAATTAACAGGCGAAGTTAATAGATGGATGGATTTAAAAAGAACTGGAAAGTTAATTGAAAGAACTTTAATGCATAATCCGCATGCAAAATTTAATGATGCCTTAGAAGCAAAGCATCTCTTAAGACCTATTCCTCAAGGAGAAATAGACATTACTGGAGGAGCTATTACACAAAATCCAAATTACGATAATTAATAGCAGAATATTTATATAGTTTAGTTTTTAAATATAGGCAGGCGAGTAAATTGCCTGCTTATATTTTTTTAAACCAAATATTATCAAATTTAAGGGTTGTTTTGTCATTCTTAATTCTATAAAATTCCCTTCAAAGATTAACGTCATCAAAGATTAGAAGTCAATGAAATTGAAAAGAATTCACATTATAAAAAATATTGGAATAGGATTGTTTTTTCTTTTTTTCATTTCCTGTAAAGAAGAAAAAATAACAACTATTAAAAATACACAATTTGTCGATAATGTTTATCCATTACTTGATACAGATAATTCAAGATGGTTTTTCTTTTCTTCAGCGAGTCGTCCTTTTGGGATGGTTAATTTAAGTCCAGATACAGAAATAGATGGTGCATGGGGATCTGGGTATAGATATCAAACCGATACAATAAAAGGTTTTAGTCACATTCATGCGTGGCAAATATCAGGCTTGTCTATTATGCCTGTAACCATTTCTAAGGAAAACAAAAAACATATTTTCACCGATTTTTATTCATCATTCAATCATCAAAACGAAATAATAACTCCAGGCTATCATTTCTTAGAGTTAGATAGATATCAAATTAAGACAGAGTTAACAAGTACAAAAAGAGTAGGTTTACATAAATACTCTTTTCCAAAAAATAAAGAGGCAGGTATCCTTTTCAACTTAAATACCATTTTAGGTCCGTGTGAAAATGTAGAAGGCGAATTAGAACAAACAGGAGAACGTGAGTTGTCTGGCAAATTAGTTGCCGCTCCCACACACAGACGGCCAAAGCCATTAACCATATATTTTAAAGTTCAATTAAATGTTTCAGTACGTGCTATTGAAAGAGATATTAATACAGGTAATTATCTAGTTAGCATAAACAAAACAGATAAAGAAGTCTTATTAAAAACAGGAATTTCTTATACATCCATAGAAAATGCAACGATTAATATTCAACAAGAATTACCTCATTGGAATTTTAACAAAATAGTACAAGAGTCTAAACAAGAGTGGAATTCGTTATTAGGAAGAATTGAAGTTGAAGGCGGAACCACTGCTGAGCAAAGTAGATTTTATACAGATTTATGGCACGCGCTACAAGGTAGACGAATTATTAGCGATGTTAATGGAGCATATCCAGACAACACAGGTGAAACATTTAAAATAGGTCAATTACCATTAAACACTTTTGGGGAACCATTATTTAATCATTACAATTCCGATTCGTTTTGGGGTGCTCAATGGACAATTAATACGCTTTGGGGATTGGTGTATCCAGAAATTATGAAAGAGTTTACGCTTTCTTTAAATCAATATTATAAAGATGGCGGTCTTATTCCTCGTGGCCCATCAGGGGGCGATTATACATATGTTATGACAGGTGCATCTTCTACTCCTTTCCTGGTGAGTGCTATTCAAAAAGGCATCATAAAAGATGATTTGGAATCTATTTACTTAGCTCTTAAAAAAAATCATATGCTAAATGGTATTATGGGAAAAGCAGGATATGAGCATCATACAGATATTGGAGGTGGTTTAAAATATTATTTAAAAAACGGTTTTGTACCTCATCCTTTACCAGAAGATGGTAATTATGGTTTGCATCAGGATGGTACGAGTCAAACTATGGAGTATGCTTATCAAGATTGGACTTTAGCGCAATTGGCTAAAAAGTTAGGGTATGTTGATGATTATAATTATTTTTTGAAGCGTTCTGAAAATTATAAAAATGTATTTAATGAAGAAATAGGTTGGATGTCACCTAAAGATATAGATGGTACATGGAAAGTGGATTTTGATCCTTATCAATATGAAAATGGATTTATAGAATCTAACGCAGCACAATCAACGTGGTTTGTGCCTCATGATATTGACGGATTAGCTAATTTAATGGGAGGAAAAGAAAATGCAGTAGAAAAATTAAATAGTCAATTTGAAATGGCTCAAAATCTAAAATTCACATCAGGGACATCACATGATGCCGAATTACATCCTGAACACAGTCGTATTCCAATTAATTTCGGAAATCAACCTTCTATACAGACGTCATTTATTTTTAATCAACTTGGTAGACCAGATTTGACACAATACTGGACAAGAAAAGTAATTAAAGAAACTTTTAATGGATTAGCCACTAACACAGGTTATAATGGCGATGAAGACCAAGGTTTAATGGGGAGTTTAAATGTGTTATTAAAAATTGGTTTGTTTCAAATGAATGGAGGCACTGAAGAAAATCCAGAATATCAAATTGGAAGTCCTATTTTTAATAAAGTGACTATAAAATTAAACCCAGATTATTATTCGGGTAAGGACTTCGTAATTAAAGCAGAAGGAAATTCAGAAGAAAATATTTATGTAAATAATATTGAATTCAATAATACTGCTGTTAGTAATTACACTATAAAGCATAATGATATTACTAAAGGAGGTACATTAGTTTTAAAAATGTCTAAAGAAACTAATAATAAGTCAACGCTTTTACTTACCGAAAAAAGATAACTTAATTATGAAAAAAAAGATATTATTTATAGGGTTAATTGCAGTGTGTTTCAATATAATTTCTGCACAAAGTCAGTATCACAATTATGTAGATCCAATGATTGGTTCCGAAGGAACAGGAAGAGTGTTTATTGGTCCTTCGTGTCCTTATGGCATGGTAAAACCTAGTCCAGATTGTACAGTTAGCCCAAATAGTGGTTGGTTGCCAATGCCAAAAGAAGTAACAGGGTTTAGTCAGGTGCATGTTAGTGGTACAGGTGGTGGGCCAAAATATGGGAACATTCAAATTATGCCTTTTTCGGGTGATTTAAATAAAATAGATCAAACCTCATACAGAGAAGAAGAAAACGTAAAACTTGGATACTATGAGACTGTTTTTAAAGAGAATAATATAAAAACAGAAATAACCACAGGAGAAAAGGTGTCTTTTTATAGAATCACATATCCTGAAAATGCAACTAAAGATCTAAAGATTGATCCAGGTTTCTTTTTAGGAGAACCAAAAGAGCCAAATCCAGATGCTAGAGAAGCACAACAATTTGTAGGCTCTCAAATTGAAGTAGTTTCAGATACAGAGGTTAGAGGTTACAGCAGAATTAGAGGAGGTTGGAATAATGGTCGTGCTTATACTGTTTACTTTTGGGCTACTTTCGATCAGCCAATAGCAAATTATGTCACTTGGAAAGATGGTGAGTTTTATGTTAATCAACCATCCCAATTTGATTCTGGTAAAAAAACAGGTGCTTTACTCTCTTTTGGTAATCAAGGAAAAAAAGAACTTAATGTTAAAATTGGTATTTCGTTTTTAAGTTCATTAAAAGCAAAAAATAATATTGAAGTAGAGATTCCACATTGGGATTTTAATGCCGTTTTGTTAGCGTTAGAAAATAAATGGGAACACTTGTTAAGTCGTATTACGCTATCAGATGATACTTCTGAAACGTATAAAAAAATGTTTTATACGGGTTTGTATCATACCATGATAATGCCTGTTGATAGAACGGGAGAAAATCCTTTATGGACTAATAATGAACCTTATTACGATGATTTTTATTGTATTTGGGATACCTTTAGAACATCTAGTCCATTAATTACACTCATAGATCCTGACCGAGAGGTTGAGATTATTAATGCGATGTTAAATATTTATAAACGTGATGGCTATTTGCCAGAAGGCAGAAGTGGAAACGAAAATGGACGAACCCAAGGTGGTTCTAATGCCGAAACAGTTATTGCCGATGCATTTGTTAAGAATTTAAAAGGGATAGATTATGAGTTAGCCTTAAAAGCTATGCTTAAAGATGCCGAAGTACCTCCAGGAGGTAATGAAGAAAAAGAAGGACGCGGCGGATTAGTTGATTATTTACAATTAGGCTATATCCCTTATGGAGTAGATAGAGCAGGTAATAGAACTATTGATTATGCTTATAATGATTACAATATAGCTATAGTTGCCAAGGGGTTACATCACGATGGTATTTATGATAGATATATAAAACAATCTGAAAATTGGAAAAATTTATGGCGTGCAGATTATGAAAATAATGGTTCTACAGGATTTATTATGCCTAAAGATGCTTCAGGTAATTGGCTGGACGAGGTAGTTTTCGGGGAATCAAAAATTCAAAAGCCTACATTTAAGTATACGCCAACAATTACAGAGTCTCCATGGTATGTTTGCCATTGGTGCGTGTTTTTTTATGAAGGGACGTCTTGGGAGTATTCTTTAAGTATTCCTCATGATATTCCTGAAGTTATCAGTAGGTCTGGAGGAGATTTAGCTTTTAAAAATAGATTAGATACCTTCTTTGATGAAGAATTATACGATGTGTCAAATGAACCTTCTTTTTTAACACCTACTATGTATCACTGGATTGGGCGTCCAGATTTAAGTAGTGATAGAATTCGACATATTATTAACAATAATTTTAATAGTTCGCCAAAGGGTTTGCCTGGTAACGACGACTCTGGAGCCATGTCTTCTTGGTTGGCTTTTCATATGATGGGATTGTATCCAAACGCAGGACAACCTTATTATTTAATAAATACCCCGTTAGTAAAAGAGGTGACTTTAAAATTGAAGGGTGATAAGTCTTTCAAAATTTCTGCTAAAAATTTAAGCGATAAAAAGAAGTATATTAAAACAGCCTCATTAAACGGGAAACCATATAATAAAGCATGGATTTTACATGAAGATATTGTTAATGGTGGGGAATTAATATTAGAAATGTCAGCAAAACCATCTTCTTGGGGAACAACTATGTTGCCACCAACAAAATAATTAAGATATGAAATCCCAACAAATTTAATTTGGTTTATCAACCAATGATGAATATGGGGATTACATCTGACAATTAAAAAACAATAAAAATAAACAGATGAAAAACATCATTATAATAATCATTTTTTGTACGACGTATCATGTGTGTTTGGCACAAAATAATATACCATCAATTAAAAATAATACGGCTTTACATTATATCTGTAAGTTGCATGGACAAACAAGAACGTTGTCTCTTATTAAAGAAAAAATTTCAGATACTTTAGTGTTTCATTTAGAAACACGAGGCGTAAAAAGCAGTATCAGAATGATGCCGGAAGCGGTTAAAAGCGGCACGGAATTGAGTTTTAATCAAGGTGAAAATGCACCCATTTTAGTTTTGAAACCTACGGAAACGTTTTTTATGATTTCGCAATCAGCTTACCAGGATTTATTAAAAAACGACCAATTTGTTTATAATAATACTACGTATGTATTAGATAAAAGTGAAGAAACGGATCCTGTGATTATTGACGGAATAGCACTATCAACTTTGCACGTGGTAGCACAAATTGATAACACGGAAATGTGGATTTTACAAAATCCTAAACTTCCCTTACTATGTAAAATGACTAAAAACCCATTGGGGATAAATTTTACGCTCACTGACATTGTTAGTGAATGAAGTTTTGCACTTTATAAGTGCATCTTAAGTATTTATCAACAGAAGATACATGTTAACCTAACAGATTAAATACCATGACGAACGGGTAATATTTGAAGTGATTAAATAATAAATCGAATGAATCGTACGATACTAAAGTTTTATCTTTTTCAAATTATAATAGCGATATCTTTTTGTAGTTGCAATAATAATGACACACATTTAAATGATATACAGGTGATAGGAAGTCATAATTCTTATAAAATAGCCATTGAAAAACCTTTATTCAATTATATATTTCAATTAGATTCTTCCAAAGCAAAATCATTACAATACACACATTTATCATTAGAGAAGCAATTAGATTTAGGTTTACGGAATTTAGAATTAGATGTTTTTTACGATCCCAATGGTGGTTATTATTCGAATCCTAAAGGGTTGGAAATAGTGAGATCTTTGGGAGAGGAACCCCAAGTTTTTGATAAAGAGCAGAAACTTAATGCGCCAGGTTTAAAAATGTTTCATATTCAAGATATTGATTTTAGAAGTCACTATTTGCTGTTTAAAGATGCTTTAGTTGCTCTAAAAAAATGGTCAGATACTAATCCAAATCATACTCCAATTTTCATTTTAATGAATACAAAGGATCAAGTGATAGAAAATTTGCGAGAGCCATTACCATTTTCGGCATTGGCTTTAAGTAGTATTGATACCGAGATTAAAAGTGTGCTTCCGCAAAGTCAATTAATTACCCCCGATTTGGTAAGAGGCAATTTTAAAACATTAGAAGAAGCAATTCTTAAAAATGGTTGGCCTGAATTGACTGGTGTTAAAGGGCGTTTTCTTTTTGTCTTAGATGAAAAAGAAGATAAAATCAATAGGTATTTAGAAGGGCATCCTTCGTTAAAAGATAGGGTTTTATTTGCAAATAGTAAAGAAGGACGCCCAGAAGCAGCCTTTAGAATTATAAACGACCCTATTAAGGATTTTGATTATATAAAAGAATTAGTTGCCAAAGGATATATCGTTCGTACAAGAGCTGATTCTGGTACTAAAGAAGCGAGAACTAATAATTATATCCCTTTTGAAAAAGCCAAAGAGTCTGGTGCACAAATAATTTCAACGGACTATTATATACTATCAACCTTATTTCAATCCAATTTCATAGTATCCTTCGATAATGATACTTTTGAAAGAATAAAAAAATAACCATGAAGATATTTAAAGTTTTTATCCCCTTGCTATTGTTTCAAATAGCTTTTCTTAATGCTCAAAATGCCCTTGATTTTTCAATTGTAAAAGCGACGGAGTCCTGCAGTATTGTCATCGATAAAAAAGATGCGAAAGTGGTTGAGATTGCCGCGAAAATGTTGGCATCCGATATAAAAAATACCACAGGGAAAACTATTAAAGTTTTGAATGAATTAGATGATAATATTATTCTAGCTGGGACTATTGACAACAATAAGCTTATAGAGAACCTCATTAAATCGAACAGAATAGATGTTTCAATCATAAAGAATACTTGGGAGCGTTTTAGTATTCAAGTGGTTAAGAATCCTTTTAAAGGCGTCAATCAAGCCTTGGTAATTGTAGGGTCAGATAGAAGAGGAACAGCATATGGTATACTCGAAATCTCCAGAATGATTGGTGTTTCCCCTTGGGAATGGTGGGCAGATGTAACTCCAGAAAAACGAGATGAAATAATACTTTCAGTTGAAAATGAAGTTTCTAAAGAGCCATCCGTGAAATATCGTGGAATTTTTTTAAATGATGAAGATTGGGGGTTGCAACGATGGGCAGCTTTAAATTTCGAACCCGAAATTGGAGATATCGGACCAAAAACCTACTCCAAAGTATTTGAGCTTTTATTGCGTTTACGAGCAAATACCATTTGGCCTGCAATGCATAGAAGTACAAAACCCTTTTATTCGTATCCTGAAAATAAGCAAAAAGCAGATGATTATGCCATTGTTATAGGCACATCGCATGCGGAGCCCATGTTGAGCAATATCAATACAGAATGGAATCATGAAACAATGGGTGAATATCGCTATGATACCAATTCTGAAATCATAAAAGGCTTATTTACAAAACGCGTAAAAGAAGCCGCAAAATTTGAAAATATTTATACTACAGGAATGCGTGGAGAACATGATTCCCCAATGATTGTTGGAGAAGATGATACAGACCAACAAGTGCAATTATTAGAAAATATAATATCAGACCAAAGGGCGATTTTAAAAAAGGAAACCAAGAAGCGTCCTAATACAATTCCACAAGCCTTTGTACCATATAAAGAAGTTTTGACTTATTATCAGAAAGGTTTGCAATTACCGGAAGATATTACGCTGGTATGGACTGATGATAATTATGGTTACATGCGTCAGTTTAGTAACACTGAAGAGCAAAGGCGTTCTGGTGGAGCCGGCGTGTATTATCATACGTCCTACTGGGGGCGTCCTCATGATTACTTATGGCTAAATTCTACGAATCCTGTTTTAATGTGGGAAGAAATGTCTAAAGCTTACGAATTTCAATCTCGCAATTTATGGATTTTGAACTGTGGCGACATCAAACCTCACGAATACAATATAGAATTGTTTTTAGATATGGCTTGGAATATGGACGCTTTTGATAAAAGTAGGTCTATAAGAACACATCTGAAATCTTGGTCAGCCAGAGAATTTGGAAGCGAAAATGCTACTGAAATCACAAATTTAATGTTTGAAAATAATCGACTGGCTTATATGCGTCGTCCGGAGTTTATGGCTTGGAGTCAGGTAGAACCAGTTACGAAAGGTGGCGAAACAGAATTGACGCAGTATCATTATGGTGATGAGGTAACGAGTAGAATTAACGCCTATGAACATGTAGTTGAAACCACAGAACGCCTATATAATACGATCTCAGAAAGTCGTAAAGATGCATTTTATCAGTTAGTATATTATCCAGTAATTGGTGCTTCAAAATTAAATCAGAAATGGCTCTATCATTATAAAAATAAGTTTTCAGCACAACAGGGAAAAGCAAGTGCTCATTTTTATGGAGAGCAATCAGCAAATGCTTATAATCGCATTTTAAAAGAAACCAATTATTATAACAAAACGCTAGCGCAAGGAAAATGGAATCATATCATGACGATGCAACCTAGGTTTTTGCCAGTGTTTTCCAAACCTGTTTATTCTGTTGTTGATTCAAAAGAAAAACCCGCATTAGGTCTTGCTTTAGAAGGTTATGAAATGGAAGTCAATCATGATATAGTAAATAGTTATGCCGATGTTTTACCTGTTTTTAATAGTTATACAGACAACCATTATTTTATTGATGTCTTTTTAAAAGGTAAAGGCAATGTAGAGTGGAAAGCAATTCCGAAAAATGATTGGATTAAAATTTCAGAAACAAAAGGTGTTTTAACAAATGAATCTGGTAAACAACAAAAACGTTTATGGGTAAGTATTGATTGGGATAAAGTGCCTAAAGGAGAAAACCAAAAAGAAGCGCCTTTAGGTCATGATTTTCAATTGATTCCTCCAAGTTACAAAGTGAATAGCGCTATAGATTTTGTTAGTGGAGATCATACTGTAACTATAGGGGTATCTGTCTATAATCCTAAATTTGAAGCGTTGGAAGATTTCTCAGGTTTTGTTGAAGATAAAGGTTTTGTATCCATAAATGCTGAAAATTTTTCAAGAAAAGTAAATGGGTTAGAAGCTTCTTGGGAATTATTTGAAGGTTTAGGGTATACAGGAAAAGTAATTACAGCTTTACCTAGAAGCGTAAATTCTGAAACAGATTTAAAATTGATTCAGCAAAATAGTCCATTACTGGAATACGATTTTTATGCCTTTAATTTTGGTGAGGTTGATGTAAAAGTACAAGCAGTTCCTACTCACGCTAACTATGAAGGAAGAGGTGTTCGTTGTGCTGTCGCAATCAATGATGCCGAGCCTGTAATAGTTGATTTTCAAACTTTTGGAAGAAGTGATGCATGGAAACAAAATGTGCTTAAAAATGCTAGTGTACAGAGCGTTAAACAAATTGTAAATAAAGCAGGAAAGCATATATTAAAAATTTGGATGGTCGATTCGGGTGTCATGATAGATCAAATTTTAATTGATTTGGGTGGTTGGAAAAAATCATATGCTTTTCCGAAAGAAACAATAAAGAAATAAATCAATTATTGATGGCATGAAATTTCAAAAAAACCTTGTATTTGTAATAATCTTACTAATACTGGTTTCTTGTAAAACAAATCAGGAAGCTGTATATGATAATGCGCGCATTGCTTTCATAGCGGATGCTCATTTACAAGATATTTTTGGAGAATTTCAAGACAACGATTATAAGGGGGTTAAAAACCCTCTAACGGGAGAGTATGCAAATATTAGAACTATGGATTCACAATTGCAATCCACCCGAATTTTCAATGAAAATTATTTTGCTTTAATCTCAGCATTAAATGATGTTGCAAATAGAGGAATAAAAACGGTAGTCCTTCCTGGTGATTTTAGTGATGACGGGCAACCTATACATATTAGAGGATTAAGACGAATACTTAACGAATTTACCGATACGCATGGTATGTCTTTTTTTGTTACTACAGGAAATCATGATGCGGTAAGACCTTTTTCTCAAGATGCCACTAAAACAGATTTTTTAGGTAAAGATGGAAAAGAACAGATTCTTACTAGTTCAAAAATGAATTTGGTTATAAATGAAAATCAATTAGAACCCATTGTGACATCTGATATTAAAAACTGGGGCTATAAAGAAATGACGCAGGAAATGGCTGATTTCGGATTCTTTCCTCAAAAAAAATATGTGTACTGGGAAACCCCTTTTTCAAAATATAATTATCAAGATTATAATTATGAAAAAGCTTTAAAAGAATCTTCATTAACAAGAAGAAAATATGCCATTAATAACACTAATGTATCACTTCCAGATGCTAGTTACTTGGTTGAACCTATAAGCGGAGTTTGGCTCTTAGCTATAGATGCCAATGTATATGTTCCTAATACAAATTTATCAGGATTGAAAGAGAATCCTAAAGATTTTTCAGGAGCTAGTATAGGCTATAATAATGTGCTTTTGTATAAAAAACATTTAATAGATTGGGTTAAGAAAGTTTCAGAAAAAGCAAAACAAAAAGGAAAGATTTTAATTGCTTTTAGTCATTACCCGATGGTTGATTTTAACGACGACGCGTCTTCAGAATTAAAACGTCTTTTTGGAGTTAATAAAATGCAATTGCATAGAGTCCCAAATGAAGATGTAGCCAAAGCATTTGCAGATGCGGGTCTTCAAATTCATTTTGGAGGACACATGCATATAAACGATACGGGTATTAGAACAACAGAAAAAGGCAATACGTTGTTTAATATTCAAACACCCTCATTGGCGGCTTATATGCCAGCTTATAAAATACTTACAATCCTTTCTGCTTCAGAGTTTGAGGTGAAAACCATTGTTTTAGATTCGGTTAGAAATTTTAATAGTTTATTTCCCTTTTATGAACAGGAGTATGCATATTTGAAAAGTATAAAAAATGATAAAATTTGGAATAGAAATATTCTGAATTCTTTAAATTATAAAGATTTTACAGCATGGCATTTAAAAGAATTAGTAAGACTTCGGTTTTTATCAAAGGATTTTCCAGTTGATTTTTTAGAATCTTTTTTAAAACTTACAGGAAAAGATTTGTTGGAAATAAATAGTAATAGCTCTGAAATTCATAAATTGTTGTCATCTAATGATTTGACTATTGGTGATTTTGAAAATTGGACGGGTTTTGATATGATATTTGATTTTTATAGGTTGAGAAATTCTGATGAATTAGCCATTCCAGAAATTGGACTTAGTAGGTTAAAACAATATCAAATGGTGTGTAAACAATTGGAAAATGTTGATGATGAAAAGTTAGTTTTATGGGCGAAAATATTTCAAAAAACCCTAAAAGGACAACCTTCAAATCACTTCAAAATAAATTTAAAAACAAATAATCTAGAACGTTTAGATCCTTAAATGGGATTAAGATTGACTTTGTGATTTAAAAAAATTAAATTGCATTTAGAATTCATTTTATGAGACAGTATTCATTTATTTTAATCATTTTTTTATTTACTTGTTATTATTCTAATGCGCAGAATATAAAATTTGAGCATTATAATGATGATAGTGGTTTGTCTCATAATTCAGTTAGGCATATTGTTCAAGACAAAAATGGTTTTATATGGTTTGGCACCTTTTCGGGGCTAAATCGTTTTGATGGGTATCAATTTAAAAGTTACTTAAGTTCGTCACTAGGTGAAAATAAAATTTATAATGATGACATAACGGCATTAGAACAAGATGAAGATTCTAATAATTTGTGGATTGGAACACGAAAAGGATTGACACTTTTTAAAACTGATACAAATACTTTTAGTACTTTTTTGACAGAAAAAGGAAATCCAAATAGTTTGCCAGATGAAGAGATTCGATCTGTCCATGTGGATAAATTTAAAAGAGTATGGGTAGGAACCAAAACAAAAGGAGTTTATTTGTTTTATCCAGAAGAGAATAGGTTTGAAAAAGTTTCTATAAATGGTTTTGAATATGTTAAAGAAATTTTTGAAGATAAAAAGGGACATATTTGGATTGGTAGTTTTGGGACTGGGTCCGTCGCAAAAATTACTTTAGATAAAGGAGGAGCAGTTGTTAAAATTACCAACTATACGCTTTCTATTCCGAATTCAGATGAGAAAAATCCATATATTAATTTTATTTACGAAGATGGGAAATCTGATATGTTTGTTGGTACCCGCGAAGGTTTATATAAATTAGATAAAGGGACAAATTCATTTATAAACCTTTATATCGAAGATGCAGGGGTTAGAGGTAGTTTAGGTCCCTATTTTTTGTCCGTTGCTCAAGCACCAGATGGTAAATATTGGGTTGGTACTTTAGGGGGTTTGTTAGAATGTGACCAACTGGAAGATATAAATAAAGGTAATTATAAATGGTATTATTCAATTTTATCAGATGATACATCTTTAGTTGATAATCTGGTTTCGGCACTATATTTTGATGCATCTGGAGTCTTATGGATAGGAACTGAAGATGGATTGGATAAATATGACCCTTATGAAAATCAGTTTATCCTCAATAAAGATATTTCTCGTTACATTGGTAATCAAGCTCCTCGTATTCGTGGTTTTGAAAAAACGCATGATGATAAGATAATTGTGGCAACCAGACATAATGGGCTTTTTATTTCTAATAACGAAAGTTTTATACCTCTTTATAATAATAGAAAAGATATAGCCAGTATTTATTCTCATGATGGAAAGACGTTTTATTGTGGCTTATGGAATGGTAAAATATTAATTTATAATTATGTAACAAATAAATCTAAAGAGATTAATGTTGGTTTTGAAGATGTAGCTGTATTTGCCTTTGCTAAAATATCAGATAATACTATTATGGTTGGTTCTTTTGGTCAAGGAGCCGTTATTATTAACATCAATAATTTACAAAGACAAGATACCTCAAGTAGATTGTTGCCAGGTTATTCTATAAACTCTATAGAAAAAGATGGTGCAGATAATGTTTGGTTCGCAACGCAAACAGGCATATTGAAATACAATATTAAATCAGGTAATATCGAAACATATAATTTATTAACAAACAAAGAAAATGGACTTGTTAATGATGAAGATGTAAGCGATGTTATGGTAGATAAGCAAGGAAAAGTATACGCATCTAGCCGTACTGGGTTGAGCTGGTACGATGCTTTAAATAATAATTTTAAATATATCACAGAGCCAAAGGAACTTGTAGGAAAATGGATTACTGATATGGTAACCGATACTAATGGGGATTTATGGTTAAATATAAATAACAATAGTGTTGCAAGACTTAAAAGTAATTTAAACGATATTAATGTTTATCAGGTAAATAGTGGGAACAGATTAGATGTTTTTAGTTCTAGCGGGTTTTATAATTTTGATAATTCTTATATTTATTTAGGCGGTAAAAATGGCGTTATTTATTTTTCTCCTCAAGCCATTAATGAAAATCAATGGACGCCAATGCCTATTATTACGGAATTTAAGATTCAGAATAAAGAAGTACGTCCGGGAATGGAGATTAATGGGCAAATACCTCTAGTACAGGATTTGAATTCCAGCAAGAATGTAGAACTTAATTATAAAAATCGCAATTTCTCGTTGCAGTTTTCTGTGCCTTCATTTTCTGATACAAAACTTAATAAGTTTGAATACATGTTGGAAGGCTTTGATAAGAATTGGATCTCTGCTAATAGTAATTCAAGAACCATTCAGTATACAAATCTTTTTCCAAATAATTATGTTTTTAAATTAAAGGCTAGCAATAATTATGGGTATTGGAGTGACGTAGCTTCTTATCAAATAAAAATAACACCTCCTTTTTGGTTAACGCCTCAAGCATTTATCTTATTCGCAGTTGTTTGCTTCTCTATTTTCTATTTTATAAGAAGAGAAGTCAAAAACAGAATTAAATTAAAACAAGAATTACTTACAGAGAAAGTAAATAGAGAACGGGATGTTAAATTGAATAATGAAAAACTCCGGTTTTTTACAAATATCTCACATGAATTAAGAACACCTTTAACGCTTATTTTAGGGCCTGCTAAACAATTATTAGAGGAAGGTAAAGAAGCTGCTACCGATTATCAAAAAAGCAGATACAATCTTATTCATCAAAATGCGATTAGGTTATTGACTTTAGTAAATCAAGTGCTAGATTTTAGAAAAGCGCAGACAGGAGAATTAAAACTTAAAGTTTCAAAAACTGATATTATTACTTATTCAAGAAACATTTATGAATCGTTTAAAGAACTGGCTTACAATAAGAAAATTCAATTAAATTTTATTTCAGAAAACGATGATATTGTAGGTTGGATAGATAATGATAAGTATGATAAAATTCTCTACAATCTTTTGTCAAATGCATTAAAATTCACAAATAAATACGGGAATGTAGACTTGTTTATTAGGCTGAAAAATGGAAAAAATGGAGATTATTTAGTTGTTGAAGTCATTGATGATGGAATAGGAATTCCATTAAAGAGTCAAAAAAAGATCTTTACACGATTTTATCAAGCTACAAATAGTAAGGAAAATAATACAGGTTCAGGTATTGGTTTATCATTAGTAAAATCGTTAGTTGAACTCCATAAAGGAACGATAGAAGTAGAGAGCGAACCAAACAAAGGAAGTGTATTTACAGTAGAGATTCCCATAGATCGAAATTTTTATAAAAGCAAAGAAGTTTTTGAATATAGTATAAAAGATGACAGAAAACCAACAATGCCTATTGTACCTGCTAAGAAAATAATTCAGAGTACAGAATTAAAGCAAAAAATATTAGTTGTTGAAGATAATGATGAGCTTAGAAAATATTTGGTAGATTATTTATCTGATTATTACAAGGTTTATAGTGCGGGGAATGGAGAAGAAGGTTTGCGAGTTTGCAGACAAATTAAGCCTATTATTTGTGTCGCCGATATAATGATGCCAGTTATGAACGGACTTGATTTTTGTGAAGAATTAAAAAGTGATGAATTTATTAGTCATATCCCTGTTGTTTTATTAACAGCACTTTCTGAAAATGAAGATAAAGTAAAAGGCTATGGTATAGGGGCAGATGGCTATTTAGTAAAGCCTTTTGATCCTTCATTATTAAAAACGGTTATAGAAAATATTATTAAGTCAAGATTAGAATTAAAAACTAAATTTTCAGGAGAAGTAGAAAGTGAAATAGGGCTGCTTACGCATTCACCAATTGATGAAGAATTTATGCAAAAAGTCACAACTTTAATAGATGATAATTTAAGTGAATTAGACTTATCTACTTCATATTTATGTAATGAATTGGGAGTGAGTTCTTCAAAGCTATATCGAAAAATAAAAGAATTAACCGATTTGGCACCCAATGAGTTTATTAGAACCATGCGTTTAAAAAAATCGGCTCAACTTTTAAAAACAAAAAAATATAATGTTTCAGAAGTTACAAGTTTAGTTGGTTTTAATGATCCCTTATATTTTAGCAGATGTTTTAAAAAACAATTTGGTTTTCCTCCAAGTAAGTTGATTAATTAGTTTTTTCTAGGAAAATAATAAGGTTTGTCTCAATACATCCATGTTCTTGATGTATTCATCCATTTCCTTTAATCTTATAAATTTTATTTTCGTAATCAATAATAAGCCTTTTTAATCATTGAGCTTTTAGAATCACCATTTATAGTTTTGGTTATTATAAAAGATTTGAAAATAAACTTGATAAAATGAATAAAACATTACTAAGCCTTGCCATAGTGGTTGCTATGGCTTTTAAAACCTCTGCACAAACAACAAATACAGCAACCATAGATGCCACAAGTGGCAATATCAATATTATTAGCAAATACATTTATAGTCAGTTTTCTGAACATTTAGGCAATTGTATTTATGATGGTATTTGGGTAGGGAAGGATTCTAAAATTCCAAACCAAGCAGGTATTAGAACGGATGTTGTGGAAGCTCTAAAAAAACTACATGTACCAGCATTGCGTTGGCCTGGTGGTTGTTTTGCTGATGAATACCACTGGAAGGATGGTATCGGTTTAACAAAAGACAGACCAAAAATGATAAATACCAATTGGGGTGTTGTAACAGAAGACAATAGTTTTGGAACCGACGAATTTATGGATTTGTGCCAAAAGCTAGATTGTGAAGCTTACATAAGCGGAAACTTAGGAAGCGGAACGGTTCAAGAAATGTCTCAGTGGGTTGAATACCTTAATTCAGATAACGTGAGCCCAATGACTGATCTGCGTAAACAGAACGGTCGAGAAAAATCATACGGTGTTAAATTTTGGGGTGTTGGTAATGAATCTTGGGGTTGTGGTGGAAAAATGAAAGCACAATACTATGCAGACAAAGCACTCCAATTTTCTGCATTTCTTAAAAATTATGGTTCCAATAATTTAAAGCAAATTGCAGTTGGTCCAAATGCGACCGATTACAATTGGACCGATGTTTTGATGCGAGAAACAGGTACTCATTTTTGGGGAATATCACTTCATTATTACACAACTTTGAATGGTTCGGCCACAAATTTTAAAGAAAGTGAATGGTTTAAGGTGATGCAATCTACGCTTAAAATGGAGGAAATTATAGAAAAACATGCCGCGATTATGGATACGTATGATCCCTATAAAAAAGTAGGACTTGTGGTAGACGAGTGGGGGACTTGGTTTGACGTCGAGCCAAATACAAATCCTGGATTTTTGTATCAGCAGAATTCATTACGTGATGCTTTAGTCGCAGGCGTCAACCTAAATATATTTAACAATCATAGCGATCGCGTTAAAATGACTTGTATTGCGCAAGTCGTTAATGTGCTTCAGTCCATGATACTTACCAAAGGAGAAAACATGGTGCTTACACCAACATATTATGTTTTTGATATGTTTAAAGTTCACCAAGATGCTTATTTGGTGCCGTCAGAATTGAGTTGTGAAAATTATATGTATGAAGGTGCATCTGTTCCTGCACTTAATATGTCATCTTCAATCGATAATGATGGTAAAATGCATATTTCCATTTGTAATTTGCACGCCACCAAAAACGAAAAATTAGTATGCAATTTAAAAGGATTCGATCCGCTAGGCATAACAGGTAAAATTATAACAGCCAATAAGCTGAATGCCTACAATAGCTTTGATGATCCTATTCAAATTAGTGATAAATTATTCTCAGATTTCAGTTTTAAAAAGAATCAGTTAACTATAAATATACCACCACATTCAGTAATAACACTGGAGGTAGATGGTGACTTAAATGTAGGTAACGAATCCGTTAAACTTAAAAAGCCAGTAAAAGGCATTAAGTACAAACTTTATGATGGTGATTGGGAAGTGATTCCCGATTATAAAAATTTACAACCTATAAAAACGGGCTTGGTAAACAATATTGTATTTCCTGAAGATATTCCTGGAAGTAATTTTCTATTGATTTATGATGGTTTTATTAAAATTGAAAAGGATGGATTATATAACTTTTCATTAGCTTCAGATGATGGTGCTAAACTGTTTATAAATAATAATATGGTCATTAATAATGATGGTCGTCATGGGACAGTAGAACATGAAGGAATCAAATATTTAGGAAAAGGATTTTATCCTTTCAGGTTAGAATATTTTCAAGCAGGTGGAGGTAAAGTTTTAGAATTAAATAAGCTTGTAAAAGTGAACAATAGTTATGAGCCCGTGAAATTTAAAGATGAAGACTTTTGGCATGAGAAGTAGATTATAAGCTGTTTTTTAAGGGTAATTAATTGAATGGTATGGTTTTAATCGAAAAGAATTCCTCGACGCTCTGCGTCGGGGTTTCCGTTGAAATTGTCATTCCCGTGAAAACGGGAATCTAAATAACATAATTTCGATTTTTGACCCTAAGGTCAAAATGAAACGAGCGAAATACCTCTATGGCTCTGCCTCGAGGATAGTTCGTTTCAAGAAATTATTTTATTTTAAATTTTATCCATGTTTTTGATGGAATTATCCATTGTAATATTTATTTCAATTTATAATTTGGTCTTCTAACCTTTTAATGTAATTCTTATGAAAAAACCAATAGATACAGACAATCCATTACATAATTTAGATGCGTGGGAAGATGATTTACTAATGAGATATCCAGATCCATCTGTTAAGAAAAAGGAAAAGGAGGAATTTAGAAATTATGTAGATTCTGATAGACAGGAAATAGTCAAAGAGTTTTATAGAATAAATCACACCTATCAAACCTATGATTTTGTTTGTAGTAAGGAGGAAGAATTTTTGAAGTTTAACAAAAAGGAAATGTCCATTTGGGAGGCCGTAGAATTTTTAAACACGTTGGTAGATGATAGTGATCCAGATATTGATTTAGATCAAACACAACACCTATTACAAACTTCAGAAGCCATTAGAGCCGATGGTCACCCAGATTGGTTTGTGTTAACTGGGTTTATACACGATTTAGGAAAAGTTTTATGTCTTTTTGGAGAACCACAATGGGCTGTTGTTGGCGATACGTTTCCGGTAGGTTGTGCCTATTCAGATAAAATAGTGTATCCAGAATTTTTTAAAGATAACCCAGATTATTCAGATAAGCGATTTAATGGTAAGCTTGGTGTTTATTCTGAAAATTGCGGATTGGATAAAGTGAAGATGAGTTGGGGACATGATGAATATCTATATCAAATAATGAAAGATTACTTACCTGAACCAGCTTTATATATGATTAGATTTCATTCTTTTTATTCACAGCATAGAGATAATGCTTATGCACATTTAATGAATGATAAAGATGTTGAAATGTTTGAGTGGGTAAAAAAGTTTAATCCTTATGATTTATATACAAAAGCACCTGTTAAACCAGATGTTAATGCTTTGCTTCCGTATTATAAAGAATTAGTAGCTAAGTATTTACCAGAAAAATTAAAGTTTTAAATTAAAAAGCTTCTATATTTTTTTGTTTTATATGTTTAGATAAAATCATTTTTTATCTAAACATTGTATTATAAATTAAACCAACTAACCATGTATACAGTTATTACTTTTGTTGCCTTTACGGCTTTTGTTGCCTTCTATTCTTGGTATAAGCTAAGAAAGGAAAAGTTAAGTTCAAAAGACGGATATTTTCTTGGAGGAAGAAGCTTGACAGGTGTGGTTATTGCGGGGTCCATGTTACTTACTAATATTTCGACAGAACACCTAATAGGTATGAATGGATCATCTTATAAAAATGGTTTCATTATTATTGCATGGGAAGTAACTTCGGCTTTAGCGTTAGTAGCTGCAGCTATTTATTTTATTCCTAAATATCTAAAAATGGGGCTTACTACAATTCCTCAATATTTAGAAAAAAGATTTGATAGCACAACCCGAACTTTAGTGGCATTATTTTTAATGATTTCATTTATTGTAACTCTAATACCAATAGTACTTTACACAGGCGCCATTAATATTGAAAGTATATTTAATGTTTCAGAAGTATTTGAAGTTTCTAAAGATCAGGGTTTATGGATAACAGTAATATTAATTGGAATATTAGGGTCTATTTATGCCATTTTTGGAGGATTAAAAGCTGTTGCCGTATCAGACACTATAAATGGTTACGGCCTTTTAATTGGGGGGCTTCTTATCCCTTTATTGGCGCTAATAAGTATTGGAGATGGAAATCCTTTGGATGGTTTAAGTAAAGTGTATTTAAATAGTCCAGAAAAATTTAATGTAATAGGAGCAAAAGATTCTGTTTTACCTTTTGAAGTTCTTTTCACGGGGTTGATTATAAATCAACTTTATTTTTGGTGTATGAATCAAACTATTATTCAGCGTGCATTTGGTGCTAAAAATTTAGTCGAGGCGCAAAAAGGATTACTCTTTACTGGGGTTTTAAAAATATTAGTTCCAATCATTATTATTTTACCTGGGGTTATTGGGTTTTATTATTTTGGTGATTCACTTTACGAAAATCAAGATATGATTTACCCTGAGTTAATAAAGAAAGTATTACCTGTTGGCTTAGTGGGTGTTTTTGCAGCTATTGTGTTAGGAGCCGTTTTGAGTACTTTTAATAGTGTCCTTAATAGTGCTGCAACTATTTTTAGTATAGATATTTATAAAAGGCATTTAGACAAAACATGTAGTGATAAAAAATTAGTTAGAATTGGAAGATTAACCTCTACCATTTTAGCTGTTTTCGGAATCTTAGCAGCTCCTATGGTTGCCGATGCGCCAGATGGTTTGTATCAATTATTACAACAATTAAATGGCATCTTTTTTATACCCATAGCTTCTATTATGTTAGCCGGCTTTTTTCTGAAAAAAATATCGGCTATGGGAGCAAAAGTAGCGCTTTTTGTAGGCCTTGCATTTTATATATTAACAACATTTATTTTTAATGTAAATATTCACTTTGTACATATATGGGGTATTGAGTTTGTGTTGAATTTAGCTGTCATGTTCGGCGTTTCTCATTTTTATCCACCAAACTCAGAATTTAAACAAGAAGATTTACATATAGTAGATATGAAATCATGGAAATATACTAAGCCAATGGCAATGTTACTTTGTGTTATTACGATTTTTATTTATGTGCTATTGGGAAATAATTAAATTATAATATTAGATGAAAGAAATGATTTCTAAAGCTTCTACTCGCTTTTTATCTTTGGATGTATTTAGAGGGTTAACCATCTGTTTAATGATTGTTGTTAATACACCTGGTACAGGGGCTAATTTATATCCTTATTTAGTACATGCCAATTGGTTTGGATTTACACTAGCCGATTTGGTATTCCCTTCATTTCTTTTTGCTATGGGTAATGCTATGAGTTTTTCAATGGAAAAGCTAAAATCTGCCTCTCCAAGTTTTGTTTGGAAAAAAATATTAAAACGCACATGTCTTATATTTTTAATTGGGTATTTAATGTATTGGTTTCCATTTTTTCAACATACCAATGGCATGTGGGAATTGAAACCAATAAGCGAAACCCGTATTATGGGTGTATTGCAGCGTATTGCTTTATGTTATTTTTTTGCTTCTATCATTTTATATTATCTATCACAAAGGGTTGCTTTAATTTTATCAGGTGTTATTCTATTAGCTTATTGGCTTGTTTTATATTTATTTGGAGATTCTGAAGGTGTTTTAGATATGGCAACAAATGCGATAACAAAATTAGATTTGAATATATTAGGAGATGGTCATATTTATAAAAAAGATAGTATTCCGTTTGATCCTGAAGGAATTTTAAGTACGTTACCATCAATCGTAAATGTACTGGCTGGATATATAGCAGGGGTTTTTGTTCAACAAAAAGGTAAGACTTATGAAGGAATTTCTAAACTGCTTATAGCTGGATTCCTCCTAGTTTCATTGGCTCTTTGGTGGGACTTGGTATTTCCAATTTCAAAAAAACTTTGGACAAGCTCATTTTCACTATACACAATAGGGTTAGACTTGTCTATAATGGCAATTTTAATTTATGGTATTGAATTTAAAAACATAAAGTTAGGGGTTAAGTTTTTTAATGTGTTTGGAAAAAACCCTTTGTTTATTTATTTGTTTTCTGAGTTGTTTTATGTCGTTTTATGTCAGATTAATATAAGTTCTAGTATGAATCTCTTTGAATGGATAAGTGAAAATATTTTTCAAAATGTTTTTCCAGGATCGTTTGGAGCTTTAATTACAGCTATAGTATTTATGTTATTGTGTTGGATTTTAGGGTGGTGGCTTGATAGAAAACGTATTTATATAAAAATATAGTTATAGTTTCTATAAAGTTTTTTCAATAGCTTCTAGGAAGCTACTTAATTAATTTTAAATCATTAGAAGAATTAAACTGCCAGTTTTTTTCTGTTTACAGAAACCAATAAAAATGAAATTATTATTGGTATACATAAGGCTGAATTAACTTTTTGAAGGTTTATTATCTTGATGTTATTGGGTGTATCAAATAATATATATAGGCATTAATAGTTAATATATTTTTTCTAATATAGGTATATATTCTTAGTGGATTGCTAGTAATTATAATCAATAAAAAAAATAATGATCTATTTTATATATTGTATAACTGCAACCTCAAATGACAGATGTGATTTATTTTTGAAGCATTCTTTTGGATTATTGTGTACTTCTTCCCAAATAAGTTTGAGGAAAAAGAAATGCATGAAAGGAAGTTTAAAGGATGATAAGAATGACTTTTAAAGTTCCATTCGCTCTAAATCTTTGTTCAAATTTTTAAAAACATATTCGTGTTGTTGTTGAATACCGATCTTTTCTAAGGTTCTCCAGTAAAATCGCGGGTATAGTTCAGAAGTGTAGGTGGTAGATCGGATGAGTTTACAATATCCAACGCCTATATCTTCAAAGATATATGAGGCCTCTTTAAATCCCAACCACTTTTTTCCATTAAGTTGGTAATCAATAATATCCATTTTTAAAATTTCACCCTTTTTAAGTTCGGTAATACGTTCAACAATTTTGCCTCCTTTAAAATAACAAGTCCTTAAGGCACCTACTTTCTCTGCTACCAATACACATTTTTGGGGGATGGGTAAATCCAATCGCATTAAAAAGGGTTTTTCGGCATCTAGGGTGTCAACCGATTTAATATGGTCATAGACCTCCATAGGGGAATAAGGGAGTATAATTTCAGAAGTCACATCAATCACATAAGAATCGTTTTTTGTTAATTGCTCTTCAGCAAAGCCAAAGACCAGAAAGATTAAAAAGGGAATGATAGTACTCTTAATCGTATTTTGTTTTTCTGTGTAAGGTCTAAAAAAGGTTTTAATAATATACTTGATAACGATCCCAAAGGCTATAGCCAAAACAATTAAGGGTATGGCCATGAGGATACAAACCATACCTTCTAGACCACCAAAATATAACAAAACAAAAAAGATACTTAGTGAAATTAAGTGCCCCCAAATACTTATGGTTTGGATGGTGGAATTCCCAGAAATATAACCTATTATAAAAGGTAAAAATACAAAAAAGGAGATACCGTAATTTATTTGTCCGTAATGCAAAAGCAGAAATCCCAATGATAAAAACACCAAGCTAATTATGATAGATATGGCAAATTCGCTTCTCATAGTGAGTCTAATATACTTAAAACTATCGGTTTTTTCCTATAAAATAGACGAAAAAAGCATGTTTTTTTTCTAGTAAATGTATTTTGGCGATAATTTTTAGGTCTATAAAAAAAAGCTTACGTTGCTCTCATGGAGTTAAATTCGATTAGATTAGAAAATAATAATTTCATTTTTTTATTCATAAGTATAATTATTTTAAATAAAACCAAAGTTTATTAAAATTGACTTTGCTATATACTTGTTAAAGATGTTTTTTTTTAAGAATATCTTTTTAAATGAGCCCCATCTTATACAAGTTCAGAACAAATTGTTTTATAGTCAGTAGTTGCTTTTTAATGCTGTAGAAGATGCGACTTTAGAGAAAGATAAATTATTTCTAGTAGAAGATAGCTCTGGAGATAAGTTTGATCAAATTCAAAATTTTGGAGGTAAAACTTGGGGTGCTGGTACTGCTGATAAATAAATGGCTGTTAACCGTTTCAAATTTAGGGTGGTTCTTTCCCTGTTGATGCAATTCCTTGTTTTAGCTATTTGTATTTTCCTGTTACCACCCCCCCCCCGTTAGTGTAAAGTTTTGGTTTAGATCAGGTAGTGGTGCTGATCTTACTTTTTATATTTCTGATGGGACTACTGTTATTAATTCTTTTGATGCTATTGTAGCAAATTATACAGGTACTGTTGGAAATATATATATATTTATATGATTCAAACTCTTTTAATTTATATAAAATTGCAGTAACTGGATCTAGAGCCACCTATTTAGTAATAGGTCTTGATGAAAAAGAAATTGTTTCAACAAATGTAAAAAAAGGTTAATAATAGAGTTTATATATCTAATGTAAAATCTTCAACAGAAGTAAATATATATAGTATTACAGGAGTTCTAGTTGAGTCTTAAAAAGTTAACGAAGCCACCATTTTAGTCTTAAGCAAGGTGTGTATATAGCTACAGTTAAAACTTTAGAAGGACAAAAATCTGTTAAATTATTATTGTAATAAAATAGGATACAGTAATAACTTTTAAAAGGGGGATATGAATTTCATATCGCCTTTTTTTAGTATCTTTTTGTCTATGGTTATATATTATATATATTTACAAAGTTTAAAAGGAATTTAGTATTTGAAAAATTGGTAAATTTTAAAATATAATTGGATGATTTTTTTAATATTTTATATACCTTTGCGTAATCGATTACAATTTATAATTTCCACCTAGTATTTTAGATAAAAATCACGAAAATAATTTAAAATATAATAAGCTTATTATGAGCAAAAAATTTATTAACGACAATTTTCTTTTAGAAAATAAATATGCTGAAGAGTTATATCATAATTACTCTAAAAATCAGCCAATCATAGACTATCACAATCACTTATCACCACAACTAATAGCAGAAGATAAAGTTTTTGATAACATCACTCAGGTTTGGATAAACGGTGATCATTATAAATGGCGTGCTATGCGTACATTAGGTATAAATGAAAACTTTATTACAGGTGATGCTGCCGATAAAGATAAGTTTTTAAATTGGGCTAAAACAGTGCCTTATACCATGCGTAATCCTTTGTATCATTGGACACATTTAGAGTTGGCTCGTTATTTTGATGTATATGATTTATTAAACGAAAAATCTGCTGAGAAAATTTATGAAGAAGTTTCAGCAAAAGTAAACACTAAAGAATATAGTACTCAAAATTTACTTCGCAAAGTTAATGCAGAGTATGTATGTACTACCGAAGATCCTACGGATACTTTAGAATATCACCAACAAATAATAAAAAATAACTTAGATATAAAAGTAGGTACTTCATTTAGACCAGATAAGGCTATTTTAATTTCTAATGATGGCTATAATGATTATGTTGATTCATTAGCAAATGCTGCTGGTGTAGCTATAAATACTTACGACGATTTATGTGATGCTCTTAAAAATAGAATTGACTTTTTCGATAAAAACGGATGTAGCGTTTGCGATCATGGTTTAGATCAAATTTATTTTGAGACATATACAGAAAGTGAAATAAAAGCGATTTTCAAAAAGAAAAGAGAAAATCAAGCTATTTCTTCAGAAGAAGCTTTAAAATTCCAAAGTGCTATTTTAATATTTTTAGCAGAAACCTATCATGAATATGGTTGGGTGCAACAATTCCATTTAGGAGCTTTAAGAAATAACAACGCACGTATGCACCGTATTTTAGGTCCAGATACAGGTTGGGATTCTATTGGCGATTATCCGCAAGCTCAAAAATTATCTGCATTTTTAAATGCTTTGGATTCTAAAGATAAGTTAACGAGAACAATTATTTATAACTTAAACCCTGCCGATAATGAAGTCATGGCTACCATGATTGGTAATTTTAACGACGGTAGTGTGAAAGGGAAAGTACAGTTTGGTTCTGGTTGGTGGTTCTTAGATCAAAAAGATGGTATGATAAAACAATTAAACGCACTTTCAAATATGGGTTTAATTAGCTGTTTTATTGGTATGTTAACAGATTCAAGAAGCTTCTTATCATTCCCAAGGCACGAGTATTTCAGACGTATTCTTTGTAATCTTTTAGGAGATGAAATAAAAAGAGGTGAATTACCAAACGATATGGAGTGGATTGGTAAAATGGTTTCTGATATTAGTTATAATAACGCCAAAGAATATTTTAAAATTTAAATAAAAGCTTTGCAACTTAAATTTTATATACACAAAGTATAAGTGTATATTTAAAACCAATAAACTAGAAAATTATGAATGAAACTAAAAAGATAGGAAACTATCGGTACAGGATTTTAGCACTTTTAATGTTTGCTACAACCATTAACTATTTTGATAGAAGTATCATTGGAGTATTGGCACCAACTTTAGAAAAAATGTTTGGATGGTCTAATAACGATTATGCAAATATCATGATATCATTTAAGGTGGCTTATGCTCTAGGGATGCTTTCAATGGGAGGTTTGATAGATCGTTTAGGTACTAAAAAAGGATATACATTGTCAATTGCTATTTGGAGTGTTTTTGGAATGATGCACGCTTTGGTTCGCCCAGGTTTTAGTGTTATTGGTTTTGCTGCTGCCAGATTTGGTTTAGGTTTTGGTGAGTCTGGGAACTTTCCAGCTGCTATAAAAACAACAGCAGAGTGGTTTCCTAAAAAAGACCGTGCTTATGCCACCGGATTATTTAATGCGGCAACTAGTATAGGTGCTATAGCAGCGCCGTTTGTGGTTGCTTGGATTGTAGAAGAAGATGGTACTAACTGGCAAATTCCGTTTTTAATAACAGGGGCATTAAGTGCTCTTTGGGTATTCTTATGGTTCCGTATGTATAAAAAACCAGAAGTACATCCTAAAGTTTCAAAAGAAGAGTTGGATTATATTCAAAGTGATTCTGAAGCAGAGAATGAAGAAAAATTACCATGGAAAAGTGTACTTGATAAACGCCAAACTTGGGCTTTTGCTTTAGCTAAAGTAACCGATGCTGTATGGTGGTTCTATCTTTTCTGGGGAGCTAAATTTTTAGCAGATACTTTCCAAGTAGATATTCATAACATTGCACTTCCATTCTTTGTAATTTATATTTTAGCCGATGGTGGTAGTATTTTAGGAGGATATCTTTCTGGAGCTTTCATTAAAAAAGGATGGGCTATAAATAAAGCCAGAAAAGTAACATTACTAATTTGTGCTTTAATTATTTTACCTGTATGTTTTGTAGCAGTTACAGAAAATAAATGGGTAGCTATTATACTTATTGGTATTGCAGCAGCAGGACATCAAGCTTGGTCTGCGAATATTTTCACATTAGTATCAGATGTATTTCCTAAAAAAGCAACCGCTTCGGTTGTTGGTATCGGAGGTATGGTTGGTGCAGTAGCTGGTATTCTTGCCGATAAGGCTTTAGGTTCTGTACTAGATACAGCTGGTAATTCAGGGTATTTTTGGGCGTTCACTATTGCAGGTTCATGCTATCTTATTATACTTGGGTTGGTACATTTATTAATGCCAAAAATGACACCTTTAGATGAGAATTTAAATCCAGTTAAAGAATAGAAAGAAGGTTTTATAAATTAAAAATGATAAAGAATTAAATTAATCTTATACTTTTTTTAGATTAATTTAATTTTTTAATTATAGTAAAAAATAATGAAAAAATTAAACAGAGTAAATGTTGGATTAGAAGAGAAGCTTCCAATCAAAATTGTGCAATTCGGAGAAGGTAACTTTTTAAGAGCCTTTATAGGTTATGCGTTTCAAGAATTAAATAAGGCTGCAGATTTTAATGCAGGAATAGCTGTTGTACAACCTATTGATAGAGGTCTGGTTAAGATGCTGAATGATCAGGATGGGTTATACACTTTGTTTATGAAAGGTGTTAAGAAAGGTGAAGAGATTCAAGATATTGAATTGATTTCAAACATTGTAAAAGCCGTAGATCCTTATGCTAATTTTAAAGATTATTTAAGCATAGCAAGAGAAGAATCATTAGAATTTATGATTTCTAATACTACAGAAGCTGGCATTGCTTATGTTGGTTCTGATACTCCTGACATGCAACCACCAAGTTCATTCCCTGCAAAATTAACAGTGCTATTATATGAAAGATTTAAACATTTTAATGGTGATGCAAGTAAAGGGTTAACAATTATTCCTTGTGAGCTAATTAATCATAATTCTGAAACCTTAAAAGATATTATTTTAAAGTATATTTCAGATTGGAATTTAGGTGATGATTTTAAAACTTGGTTGTTAGAAAGTAACTCTTTTCACAGTACTTTAGTTGATAGAATTGTTCCTGGATATCCAAAAGATGAAATTGAAGCTTATAACGCTCAGTTAGATTATTCAGATAATTTAATTGTAGCTGCTGAAGCTTTCTTATTATGGGTTATTGAAGGAGGAGACGATTTAAAAGCAAAATTACCATTTGATAAGACAAATTTAGATGTTAAGATTGTTGATGATATGCAACCGTATAGAACTAGAAAGGTTCGTATCTTAAACGGTGCACATACCGCAATGGTTCCGTTTTCTATACTTTACGGCAATAAAACGGTAAAGCAATCTGTTGATGATTCATTTACTGGACCATTTATCCAAAAGGCTGTATTCAATGAAATTATTGATACATTGGATATGGATAGAGATGAGTTAAATAGTTTTGCTGATGAAATTTTCGACCGTTTTAGAAATCCATTTATTATTCATAACTTATCGAGTATTGCTTTAAATACGGTTTCAAAGTTTAAAGTACGTGTATTACCAAGTTTGTTAGGTTATGTAGAAGTAAATAATAAAATACCAACAAATTTAACTTTTGCTTTTGCTGCGTTAATCCGTTTTTATAAAGGCACTTTTAATGGTGAAGATTTACCAGTACAAGATAGTGACGATATTGTTGCTAATTTTGCTAAAATTTGGGAATCTAGTGATTATTCAGAAATAGCAAATGCAGTATTAAGCAATGAAGAATATTGGGGTGAAGATTTAACAAAAGTTAAAAATTTATCTGAAGCTGTAACGTTAGCTTTAAAAGAAATTGATACTAACGGAATTGAGGCAGGTTTTGCTAATTATAGTAAAACGTATTAGTTTATAAATTAATTATTAAGATGCAAAACAAAATCATAAAAGTAAATGCAACCGATAATGTTGCCGTTGCTTTAATAAATTTAAAAGCTGGGGATGTTATTCCTTTTGAGGGAGAAGACATAAAAATTCTTTCAGATACAAAATCAAAGCATAAAATCGCTTTACAAAAATTTGAATCTGGAGATAGAATTATTATGTATGGTGTTCTTGTAGGCTCTGCAAATGGGGTTATCGAAAAGGGAGATGTTTTAACCACAGAAAATGTTAAGCATCAAAGTGAAAAGGTTTTTGGAAGAACAGAACCGTTTACTTGGACAGCGCCTAATGTTGAAAAATGGAAGGATAGAACCTTTAATGGTTACCACAGAGAAGATGGACAAGTAGGAACCGAAAATGTTTGGTTATTTTTTCCTTTAGTTTTTTGTGAAAATAGAAATATTGAGATTTTAAAAGATATTTTTGAAAAAGAGCTTTTAAAACATAAAGTAAACCCACATCAAATGTTGCTACGCTCACTTGTGAGTGGAAGTGAAGAAACTGAAGTAGCCGATAAGTCTGCAGATGTTTTTGGTAATATAGATGTAAAATTTATTACACATCCAGGTGGTTGTGGTGGTATCAGACAAGATTCAGAAAGTTTAGCAAAATTGTTGGCTGGTTATGTAAATAACCCTAACGTTGCAGGTGCTACTGTATTGAGTTTAGGTTGTCAAAACCTTCAAATTAGTATTTTTAAGGATGCCTTAAAAGCTATTAATCCTAATTTAAATAAACCTGTTTTAATATACGAGCAACAACAAATGGGCACGGTAGACGAGATGTTGTCTGCCATTGTTAAAGATTCTTTTAAAGCCATAACAGAAGCTAATAAAGCAGAACGTAAACCAGCTCCATTGTCAAAACTTAAAGTTGGTTTAGAGTGTGGTGGATCTGACGGTTTTTCTGGCATATCTGCAAATCCAACTTTAGGTGCAGTATCAGATTTATTAGTAGCTCTAGACGGTACAGCTGTTTTAGCTGAATTTCCAGAATTATGTGGTGTTGAACAAGAATTAGTAAATAGATGTGTTGATGATGCTGATGGAGAAAAGTTTTTAAAATTAATGAAAGCTTACGAAAAGTCTGTTGTTGATGCAGGTTCAGGGTTTGACATGAATCCTTCACCAGGTAACATTAAGGATGGTCTAATTACCGATGCCATGAAATCTGCTGGTGCTGCTAAAAAAGGTGGGACTTCTCCTGTTAAAGATGTATTAGATTATGGTGAGTATATTACTAAGCCAGGTTTAAATTTATTATGTACACCAGGTAATGATGTGGAAAGTACAACTGGTTTGGTTGGTTCTGGGGCTAATGTTGTATTGTTTACAACAGGTTTAGGAACTCCAACAGGAAATCCAATTGCACCAATTATTAAAGTGTCTTCAAATACAGAAATGGCACTTAAAATGTCTGATATTATAGATATTGAAACTGGGGCTGTTATTCGTGGAGAGAAAACCATTGATGAAATGGCGGAAGAGATGTTAGAATTTATAATTAAAGTTGCTAGTGGTGATATTCAAACCAAAGCAAAGCTATTAAATCAAAATGATTTTATTCCTTGGAGACGAGGTGTATCATTATAAATGATATTTATTTTAAATATTTTGAAGAAACCAAGCCTTTGTGCTTGGTTTTTTTTATGAAGAAATTTAATGTCTTTTAGTTCATATTAAAATCCATGTTACTTATAGGAAGTATAAAAGTATTATAAAAACAAGGGTTATAGTAATTTGTCTTGTAATGTATTTAGTCGATAATTGATCACCACATTTAAAAAAGAAAGTAATCGATTATATTTTAAACTAAATAAATTTTATAAATAAGTTATTATGAACACACTTAAATGTTTACTGCTATTTGTTGGTCTAATTTTTTTAACAGGCTGTAGTAGCGATAGCCCTGTAGAAGAATCTTCTAATAAAATTCTAATAAAAAGTATTATAATTAATGGTAGTAATATTGAAGATGGTACAGCCAAACAATTACAACTGGTTATATTACCAAATAATGCATCAAATAAATCTGTAACATGGAGTGTTTCAGATGAAACAATAGCCACAATTTCGTCAACAGGATTATTAACACCTATTGATAACGGAACAATAACTGTAACTGTGTTAGCGAATGATGACTCTGCAATTTCGGTAGAGAAGACTTTTCAAATTTCAGGAGTAACAGGACCACCTGTACTTGTTAATAATATAATAATCTCTGGTAACGATATTACCGATGGAAATCCTCAACAATTAACGGTAGAAGTATTGCCAGCCGAAGCCACTAACAAAATTGTTACTTGGACCGTATCTGAACCTCTTATGGCTGATATTACAAGTGAAGGACTCCTTACTCCAAAAGATAACGGTACAGTTACAATTACTGCAACTGCAACTGATGGGAGTGGAACAAGTAATCAGTTCATAATGAATATTTCTGGAGTAACTCCAGTATATGCGACTATTTTAAAAGCAGAAAACATGTTATTATGGCAACGTAGTAATGGAGGTTGGCCAAAAGAACCTTATAATAATTTTTCAGGGTATGAGAGAGAGCAGACTGCTGGTGAGATATCAACAGCGAATAGCACTAAAAATAATACAGATACTACAATTGATAATGGTCATACACACGGAGAAATAAGAGTTTTGTTAAGCGCATATAAAGCAACTAATAATCCTGAATATTTGGCCGCAGCGGAAAGAGGTATAGATTTCTTATTTGAAATGCAATACGATAACGGAGGTTGGCCTCAGTATTATCCGTTACGGAATAACTATAGTCGTCATATAACCTATAATGATAATGCCATGGGCGATGTAATGTACTTAATGAGAGATATTTTCTTAAAAAGGAGTAATTTAGATCTTATAGACGAAAGTTATGTGGCTGCAGCGCAAACTGCATTTGATAAAGGTATTCAAGTTATTTTGGACACTCAAGTTACAATTAACGGTGTAAAAACAGCGTGGTGTGCTCAACATGATGCTATAACTTTATTACCAGTAGATGCAAGGGATTATGAATTAGCCTCTAATAGTGGGTCAGAATCGGTAAAAGTGGTGGAGTTATTAATGTCTTTAGATAATCCTTCATCAGAAGTGATTGATGCTGTTAATAGTGCTGTAGCTTGGTTTGAATCGGTTAAAATAGTTGATTATGCGTTACAAACTATAGGTGGTGATAAAGTATTGGTAGCATCTCCAGGAAATGTGATGTGGGGAAGGTTTTACACTTTAGGTGACTACACAGGTCATAAATATGAGGCATTATTTAACACATTTGGGCCTAATGAGCCATTTTTCTGTAGCAGAGTTGCAGATACCGAGGGGGGTGGTCCAAGAAAAACGATTGCGGAGATCTCATACGAAAGAAGAAATGGATATTCTTGGTATGGTGACTGGCCTGCTAGATTAATAGGTTCTGATTATACTAATTGGAAAAATAAAAATGGTATTTAATATATCATTTGAGTTAGTCAATAAAAAGGGTGCTAATAAAGCATCCTTTTTATTAAAATTTCCATTGAGTATTTATGTCAAAGATATTTTCTAAAGTATATTTTTTAGCTTCTTCCTTGGATAATTGATGTGACCAAGGTATTCTTTCTTCAGGTTTAAAGCCTTCACCAGTACATTGATATTCAGTAAAAAAAGCTGTTTCTTCATTTTCAGGATTCCCCCAATTATGCCAGCCTTCTGGAGTTATTTGAGCGGGTAATTTACAATGAATAAAAACAGATTTTGCCCAATAACGCCACGGTCTTCCTAAGTATAGTTTAGTAACATTTTTAGAAGTTGTTACTTTACAATCTATAAAAACAAAACCAAATTTTTTGTCTTTAGGTGTATTGGGTGCAGTAATATATGAATTGGATTTACAATGTATTATGCAGTCTTTAAAAACGGTCGTTGCTGGACCAAAAATAAAATCGGTTGTCCCTTCAATATAGCAATTTTCAAAAAGCTGTCTTGAATTTTCACCACCAAGGTAAATAGTGTCTTGATTGCCTAAAAACTTGCAATTTTTAAAAATAGCTTTATCTGCATCAACATTTAATGCTACTGCCTGCCCCACAGATCCAGCAGAATTTTCGAAAGTTATGTTTTCTGCTTTAAAACGGTTTCCTGAAATTTTAGCAGTATGAGAATTAAAAGTACCTATGTTTTTCCCTCTACCAGAATAATCATTAAAAGTAATAATTGTCTTATCTACACTTTCGCCTATAAAAGTAACATCTGTATTGTTTATAGATACTTCTATTTTTTCCGTATAAACCCCGTTTTTTATATATAATGTAATTGGAGCTAAAGGGAAAACGCGCATAGCATCAATAGCATCTTGAATGTATTTATAATCTCCGCTTCCATCTTTGGAAACAACAAAATGATATTTGTATTTTTCTGGATTTGATGTTTGTGCAAACAATGATTGTGAAATAAAAATAAAGAATATGATGAATTTGAATACTTCTGTTTTTTTCATGATTTAAAATAATTTACTAATTAAAAACTTTTATTAAAAAATTATCTATAAAATTAACGGCTTTATTAGTCCAAGGGTTATATAACCAAAAGGTATGGATCTTGTTATCAAATTTATGGACCTCAGTATATATTTTCCATTCTTTCATCATGCCAATTAATTCATCTTGACCAGCATGAAATCTTGGGTATCCACTGTTTAAAAATAAAATTGGTGGAGAATTTTCATTTGCCCAAAATATTGAAGATGCATCTTTCCAAATTTCTGGTTTTTCATAAAAAGAACCTCCAAGCCATTCTATGTCTGGAGAGTTAGGTTTTCTATTTAAATTAAGCGATAAAGGAGCCATAAAGTCTACAACACCATCAATGTCAATAATGGCTTGTATATGACTACTTTGATCTAAGTTACCATAATTACCTTCTTTATTATCAATACCATTTGTTAAACCAACAAGCATAGCTAATTGACCTCCCGCAGAACATCCAGAAACGGCTATTTTATCTTTATCAATACCATACTTTTCTGCATTAGCTCTCATCCATCGTATAGCGCTTTTTATATTGTAAACAGCTGCTGGATATTTTGCTTCTAATGAAAGTTGATATTCTACACAAACCGTTACATAACCTCTTGAAGCAAGCTTTTGTGCCATGGGTATTTGTAAAGATTTATCGCCAGCTCGCCATCCACCACCATGAACCATAATTAACGCTGGATGTTTTCCTGTGGTTTTAGGAGAAAAAATATCTAAATGTAAATCTCTATCTCCAAAAGGAGTATTTTTTAATGTAGTATAGATAACATTTCTGTTTTCTGTAACATTATTAGGTAAAGTGTCTTTTGCAGGTGTTATGAATGGAAAATATTTTAAATTCTTTTTATAATCTGAAATTATATTAAAGGATGTGTCTTTAGGGATTTCAACTTTTGAGTTTTGAGCTTGGATTTGTGAAATTGATAAGCTTAAAAAGAAGATGAATATTATAACGTATTTTGGTTTTTTCATAATAATATTATTATTTAATAAAAAAGAAATGGAAAGGTATAATTAAAAAAAATATTACCACATGCATTTTATAGATTTATAGAATACATGGGTAATATTTAAACTAACTAACTCAAAAACTAACTAACTCAAAAACTAACTCAAATACTAATTGTCATAACCTAGATTTTGATCCAAGTTTGGATTTGCAGATCTTTGTATTTCAGGAATTGGATAAACACCTCTAAAGGCTTCAGTTGTAGTTGTTTTAAAAGACCAAGTACCTGTAAAGTATGTTCCGAAACGAATCATATCTCTTCTTCTATGACCTTCCCATAAAAATTCTCTTGCTCTTTCATCTTCAATATCTTGTATAGTTAAACTATTAAGAGGGGTTGCATTACTACGTTCTCTTACTCTGTTTACCAAACCTAAAGATACACTAGGAGTTGTATTACTATCTCTAAATAAAGCTTCTGCTTTAGTTAATAATATATCTGAATAACGCATTAAAACAAGATCATTATCAGCATTATAACCAGCAAATGATGCTCCAACTGGTGTGTATTTAAGTACTTTATAGCCTTCGTTATCTGCTGCACTTACTAAATCTTGTACAGGAATAATATCTAATTGTGTGCCATCTGGGTAAGTTAAAGGAGTAACACCATCTAAGTAATATTGTGGACCATATTCTATTAACAGCTTACGGTTATCTTGATCTTCATACCTATTAAGTGCCTCTGGAAATGTACTAAAACCATTTGCTGGTGTAAATGGTAAATTATATTTTACTTTGTCTGGCGAATGGTTTGTATACAATATAAATTGATTGTTTCCTGCATTTTTAGTTGGATCTATAGAAAATGATGAAAGCAATTCAATAGAATTTTCCTCATTAGTAGATTTAAAGTTATCAACTACATCAGCTTCTAAATCATATGCATTTGTGTTTATAACTTCATTACACATAGAAACAGCATCAGACCATCTTGGTGTTCCTGTATACACTTCGGCATTCAGATACATGGTAGCCATTGCAGCTTGTATCGCTTCTTTAGTAAATCTTGGATAGTAACTCGCTTTATCTACCTCAGTAATTGAAGGTAAATCTTGAATTGCGGCTAGCATTTCACTCTCAATAAACTCAAATACTTCTGCTCTTGGTCTAGTTGCAGGTAAGTTGTTTGGATCTATTCTTGCTACCGTTACAAGAGGAATATTACCCCAAAGATCCATGGCAAAAAAGTATCCATATGCCCTTAAAGCTCTAGTTTCGGCTATTAAACTTTTTAGGTTTTCGCTATTTGGAGAAGCTTGTAAGCTTTCTAAAACAGCATTTGCTATACCAATTTCTTGAAAAAGAGAGTACCAAGCACGATTTACATCAGCATTTACAGGAGTTGTAGTATGCGTAACAATATCTATCACATCTTGATCAAACCATCCACCACTTGCTCTTCCTGGAATAACAAATTCATCCGTTCCATATTCCTGTAGTCTCCAAGGACGATCTATACTAGATACGCTAGATAATGCTTGATAAACACCAACTACTGAAGACAGTGCTTCTTCTTCTGTATTATAATAGGTATCTGGCGATAAACTTCCAAATGATTCTTCATCTAGATTTGTACATCCAATCGAGCATAATGCTAAAATAGATATTGTAAATATTAGTTTTATTTTATATAATTTCATGATAATTTCTGTTTAAATTAAGTTATTCTTAAAACGATACGTTTAGTCCAAGACTTACAGTTTTAGCTTTAGGATAAGCTAAATAATCGACTCCAAGAGGTGCTATACCTGTTCCTGAAACATCTGAGTTTACCTCAGGGTCTAAACCAGAATAGTTTGTGAACAATAATAAATTTTGACCTGTAATAAAAATTCTAGCACTTGATAATGCAGAAGTAGTTTTAAGATCGAAGTTATAACCTAAAGTAACATTGTCTAATCGCACAAAAGATCCATCTTCTATCCAACGAGATGAATATTGTTTTGGCTGACTTCTTAAAACACCACTAGTTAAGGCTTCTTTAAATACATTTCTACCAGGAAGATTACTTAGATATCCAAGATTATTTCCTGTTAAATTAAATACATCATTACCAATTGATCCTCTGAAATTAAAACCTAATGATACGTTTTTGTATGTAAGTGAGTTACTAAAACCAAAAGTAAAATCTGGCTGCGCAGAACCAATTACTTTTTCCTCATTGTCAATTATTTCTTCTCCATTTTCAATACCAATAAATTCTCTACCATAAAAAGTACCTACGGCTAAACCTGGTTTTATTAATTGAGCATAAATACCTGATAAACCTTGACCTTGTAATGGTGCTACTTGTATATTGTCTCCTTGGTATTGATCGTTTGACAGACTTAATACTTTGTTTCTATTTCTACTGTAATTAAATGAAGATGTCCATGTAAAATCATTTTTATCAATAATATCTGCAGAAATCTCTAGTTCTATACCTTTATTTTCAACACTACCAACATTTGCTAACTGAGTGCTAACAGCTGTAGGTGAAGGAACAGGTAAGCGTAGTAAAAGGTCGGTTGTTTTCTTTCTGTAATAATCTATACTTCCACGAATTCTATTATCAAGTATCGTATAATCAACACCTATATTAAATTGAGATGTTTGTTCCCATTTTAAATCTGGATTGGCGTATTGCTGTGGTAATACAGTAGTAACTCTTTGTCCTCCTACTATATAACCTGCATTAGTAGCACCTAGTGTTGTAACCGAGTTTAAATTTCCTATTTCTTGGTTTCCTGTTACACCATAACTCATTCTAATTTTTAGATCTGAAATGGTGTTAGATTTGAAAAAATCCATATTTGAAACTCTCCATGCTAAAGAACCAGATGGAAATATACCCCACTGATTTCCAGATCCAAATCTGCTTGAACCATCTCTTCTTACAGTTGCTGTCGCTAGTATTTTATCGTCAAAGTTATAATTTGCTCTACCGTACATAGAAATTAATGTATTACTCCCTTTAAAAGTAGATACATTGCTTATTGTACTAGCTGCTTGTAAACTATACCATTTAAATTCATCTGATAAAAAACCTGAAGCCGTATTGCGCAAGCCTTCATTAACAAAATATTGCCAAGAATAACCTGCAAGTGCATCAATACTATGTTTACCATATGTTTTATTAAACCTTAATATAGTTTCTAATAATTTACTATAATCTTGTAATTTTTGAACACTTGCATAACCACCCATACCTTCTCCTAATGGATTGGTTTTGTTTATGTAAGAGTTTCTATTTATAGTTTGATTTGTATAACCTAAATTGATGTTAATACTTAAAGGATCTATAATTTTATATGTGGTAGACAAATTACCTAAAAAGCGATTATTAGTAACTTCATCTATAACATCATTTGCAAAAGAAACAGGGTTAACTCTATAAGGTGGTACATGGTTATAATTCCCATCAGCATCGAAGATAGGGTATGTAGGATTAAATACATATGATTCGTAGTTGATACTTGTTCCTGCTTCACTACCTACAGTATTAGATACTGGTGAGTTATTAGAAAACGTGTTACCATAGTTAAGTCTTAAATCAAAAGTTAACTTATCATCAAGGGCAGAATGGTTTATATTAATTCTTGCATTACTTCTTTCTAATTGAGACCCTATTAAAACACCTTCTTGATTACCATAACCTAAAGATGCTCTATAATTTGATTTTCCAGATCCACCAGAAAATGATAAATTATAATCTTGTGTTTGTGCAGTTCTATAAATCTGATCTTGCCAGTTTGTGTTTCCACCCAAATCAGAAAATGTTAACCCTAAATCTGTGTTTACTTTTCTATATTCATCAGCAGTTAAAACATCTAATTTATTTGCAACTGTTGAAATACCACCTGTGACATCAAGTGTAACTTTTAAATTACCTGAACTTCCTTTTTTTGTAGTAATTACAATAACTCCATTAGCTCCTCTAGATCCATAGATAGCTGTTGAAGAGGCGTCTTTTAAAACGGTAATTGATTCAATATCGTTTGGATTAATGGTCATTAAAGGATTGGTAGGTTCTTGATCAAAAAAATCGGTTCCATTTGATCTAATATTTGCAGAACTTACACCCGCAGTTGTAGAAATAGGAACTCCATCAATAACATATAAAGGATCGTTAACACCTGTTATTGAGGTGCCTCCACGTACTCTAACAGTGTTAGAACCACCTGGTTTACCACTATTTTGAGCAATTACAACCCCTGCCATTTTACCTTGCATGGCCTGTTGTGCACTTAGTTGTGGACCTTTATTAAAATTTTCAGATTTCATTGAAGATACAGCTCCTGTTAAGTCTTTTTGTCTTTGAGAACCATAACCTACAACTACAATTTCATTTAACTTAGCAACATCTTCTTTTAGAATAATATTAATGGTAGAGCTTTTAGAAACGGTAATTTCTTGGGTTAAAAAACCTAAAAAAGAAAATACTAATATGGTGTTTTCATCTTGTACTTCTATTTCATAATTACCATCAAAATCAGTTTGAGTACCAATAGAACTACCTTTAACAAGGATGTTTACTCCGGGTAATGGTGCATTATTATTGTCTTTAACAGTACCACTAATTTTGATAGCTTGTTGCTCTTTTTTACTAGTATCTGTATCCTTTTTTTTGCTGTTTTCTATTGTTTTTGATTTATCAATAGTCAAAATAATTTGACGATCATTGGTGTTATAAACAACAGGCGTTTCTTTAAAAAGTAAGTCTAAAATATAGGATATTTTCTTTTTATCTACATCTAGAGAAACTATGCGATTTAAATCTATTTGATTGCTTTCAAAAAGAAATCTAAATTCTGTTGTAGATTCTATTTCATTAAAAATTTCACCTACTGTAGCATTTATGACATTTAAGGAAATTTTTGTGTTTTGAGAATACGTACTAGCATTAATTTGAAGTAAAGACACTAATAGTAAAAGTGTTGTTAGTTTCATTTTTAGTGAAATTTCAGGAAAAAATAGATATAACCATCTTCCTTTAATTAGTTTTTTCATAATTTAGTTGAGTATTAAATAATTAATTTTTATTGGATTGTTTAATTCACTTAATAAATCGGGAAATACTGGTACTATTTTCCGATTTTCTGTTTTTAAGTAATTTTTTTTGTTCACTTTATTAATTCATTGGCATATCGTTTTATTGGTTAATTATTATTTTATTATCCATATGGGTATAGGTGAAAGGATGTATCTCACCTATTGAAGTCATTATATCATCAATAGTTTCAATATTCTTATTAAAGCTAGCATTAAACCTTTTAAGGCTCAATTCATTATATTTATTTTCTATAATAACATTATAATTACGTTCTAATTTTTTTGTTATTTCTTTAAAAGTTGAGTTTCTAAAAATAACATCACCATGCATCCACTCTGTGTAAATTCTGGTATCAACCTTTTTAAAGGAGATTTTAGATTGCGATTTATCCAAACTTCCTTTATATCCAGGTTTTAGTAACGATGCGTCATTTGGTTTGGTATCGCTTGATAGACTAACGGAACCTTCTACCAACACGGTGTTTATTTCCGAATCATCATTATAGGATGATACATTAAATTTAGTGCCTAATACTTTGATATTCATCTCGTTTGCGTTTACAATAAAAGGGTGCATCTCATCTTTACTAACTTCAAAATAGGCTTCACCTTCTAGAAATACTTCTCTGTTTTTACCTTTGATAAAATTTACTGGATATTTTAGAGTGGTTCCGGCATTCAGAAAAACTTTTGTTCCGTCAGATAAAAAGATATTAAATGTTTTTCCATAAGGCACCCTTAGCTCATTATAAACTAACTTTTTCGATGGTGTTTTTGAATCATAATTTATGATATTACCTTTTTGAGATCCAATTACTTCCCCATTATTCTTGACTATTTTCGATTCGCCATTGGTGTAGAGTATTTTTTTATCACCGCTTTCTAATATTAGTTCAATAGCATCAGATGAGATTTTAAGGTCATTATTATTAACCTTAAATTTGTTGATAAGAAAAAAAGAACACCCTAAAAGAACAACGATTGTGGCAGCATATTTAAAAGCTTTTTTCCATAATGGTATGCTGTGTTTTTCTTTTATTGATAGTTTCTTTTTAAGCAATTCCCAACTGTTATCAACTTTAAGAGAATTTAAAAATTCTAAAGCATCATTTATGAGTCCGTCTTGGTGTAAGTTGTTAATCAATTCTTGTTCTTCAATACTTAAATCCTTTATTTTATCAGGGTTGATAATACCCGTTTTGACTATGTCTTGAAGAATTTCTAAAATGGTCTTACTCTTATTCATAAATATAAGTTGTGTTATTATTAGGTTATTGTAATGTTAATTTAGGGTGACAAAAATTATGTTTTTTTTAATATGACTCTTAATTTTTTTTATATTTGGCATAATTCACTAGGTTAAATTTAAGATATAACTATTTTCATCTTGTTAAGAAATGATATTTCAAAATGATTTAATAAAATTCGAGAAGTTGTATAAAGATCATTTTAACTTCTTATGTTTAGTTTCTTTTCAAATCACAAAAGATAGAGAAGCGGCTAAGGATATTGTTCAGGATTTTTTTATTTATTTATGGAAAAAGGAAAAAAAACTAGAAATTACTGTATCGTTTAATTCTTATGCAACAAGAGCTGTTAAAAATTTAAGCCTTCAACATATAGAAAAGCTTAAAAGGATTGATTTAAATAAAAGTAAATTATCAATTCCTGAATATGATGAACTTGATTTGTTTGATAAATCTGAAGAAAAGAAGACATTTAAAATTAGAGAATTAGTCAATCAAATTCCTGAATCTAGAAGAAATATTTTTATCTCACATGTTGTAGACGGATTAAGCTATTCTCAAATTGCCGAAAATTATGGAATTTCTATAAATACTGTAAAAACACAAATGAAACGATCTTATGCTTTTTTAAGATCTATTGAGAATAGTGATTTAACAGCAGTAATCTTATTGTTCTTATTTTATAGAAATTAAATAATAGCGAAATTAACCAACAAATCTTTTAGGTACTCAAATTTTAATAATGATTAAGCTTAATTTTTAAGTTTTATTTTTTAAAATACGGCTTAACAACATGATTTGCCAATTCTAAGTTTTGTTCTATAATACCTTGTAAGACTAATTCAGCCATTTTTCTTGCTCCAAATTCATTAAAATGTGTATTGTCTTTATAACCATTAGGGTAACGTGGTAATTCTCCTGGTTCAAAGTACATATATAGATATCTTGAAAATGTAGGTCCTAATTTTTCAAGCAGTTCACGGCTTTTAGTGTCTAAATCTATAAAAGGCACTTGGTATTCTTTTGCTACTTCTGTAACTGCTTTTAAATAGGGCGCATGCGATTCTAAGACTTTTCCTTTTTTGTCAAATTTCATACGTGTTACTGGAGAAATTAATATTGGATTAGCCTGTTTTGCCTTAGCTTCATTAATGTATTTGCCTAAATATTTTTTGTAATCTTCGGGAGAGGTGTATCGGTTAGGATGATTTTTAGAGTTGGCAGCATCATTATGTCCAAATTGAATTAAAACATAATCTCCAACTTGAAGTGAATCTAAAATAGGTTGCCACCGATTCTCATCTATAAAGGACTTAGTACTTCGACCTCCTTTGGCGTGATTTTCTATATCTACAGTGTCATCAAAAAAATTAACAAAAGGCATACCCCAACCTTCTTGAGGAAATCTACTGTCATCATATAAACACATGGTAGAATCACCTACAAGATAAATTTTTACTTTTTTGTTTTGAGAAAACATGAATGTTGTTGATATTAAAAATATCAAAAAGAAGCTAAAAGCTTTTTTATTATTGTTAAAGGAAATTTTATTTTTCATCTTTCAATACTTTGTTTAAAAAATTAACGGTATAACTCAGGGTTGTTTCAAACCAAGGATGCATTAACCAAAAGGAGTGAGGTGTTTCTGGAATGGTATGTGTTTCATTATAAATGCCATGATTATTTAAAATAGTGAGCATATCATCTCGTCCCGCATGAAAACGTGGTTGTGCACTATTTATAAATAAGGTAGGTGGTGTATGTTCATTTACGTACTCCAGAGGTGAAGCCTCTTTCCAATTTTTCCAGTTTTCTTCTTTAGAGCCGTTTAGCCAAATATCAGCCATGGATACTTTACCACTTTTAGATTCTGCGGCAGCTTCAGGGTGGATAAAGGATACGACACCGTCTATATTAACATACGCTTGTACAGCATCTGAAATTTTTGAATCTGGTTCATATAACGATGAGTTTGGTGTTACAGCCAAAAGACCAGCTAACTGTGCTCCAGCTGAGGCACCTAAAACAGCAATTTTATCAGGGTTAATGTTGTATTTTCTTGCGTGTTTTCGTAACCATACTATGGCATCTTTTAAGTCGTTTACACCAGCAGGATATGGTGCTTCAAAACCTAATCTATAAGCAACGGACACTCCTATGTAACCATTTAAAGCTAAATGCTGCGCCATAACACGTTCATTTTCTTTGCTACCAACTAACCAACCGCCACCATGTATTAAAAGGACTGCTGGATATGTTTTTTTACCCTTTTCTTTAGGGGCATAAACATCTAATTTCAGTTTTGAAGTGTTTGTTTTTTTATAAACAATGTTCTCTTTATACTTTATTTTATCTGAAACTAATGGAGTAATAGGTGTAATAAAGGGATAATCCTTTTTTAACTTTTTATATGTTAATTCAATAGTATATGACGGAAATTGTGGCTTTTCTTGTGCGTAAGCAATTTTACCACAAAGTAAAATCAAACAAAAAATATTAAAAAAATGCTTCATAATGTATGTTTTAATTTTCAATTACTGAACTTAGTTCTTGCAGTCCTTCATAAACAAGTCGTGCTATTTCTATAGCTCCTTTGGGCTGAAAATGAGTGTTGTCTTTTTGACCTTTAGGATAAGCTTCATATTTATTCGCAGGAAGATTCATAAAATAATTTTCAGTCACAAAAGGTTGGCCTTTTTTAGTAAAAAAGTCTCTAGATTTCTTGTTCAAATCTATAAGCATAACTTGTAATTCCTTAGCGACATCTTTTGGTGCTTTATCATAATCACCATGCACGTCATTTAAAACACCGTCTTTCCAAGGGTAGTTTCTCGCAACAGGTGTTAAAATAATAGGAATGGCGCCTTTTTCTCTGGTTTGTGAAACATAAAGCCTTAAAAACTCTTTATAACCCTCGATATTTACATAGCGATCAGTTTGGTCTTTGGAAGCGTCGTTATGTCCGAATTGCATGATGACGATATCATCTTTTTTAAGATTCTCAAACACAGCACGCCATCTACCTTCTTGAAAAAAGGTGCGGGTACTACGCCCGCCTTTCGCTCTATCATCAACTAGAGCACTATCTGTTTTAATGAGATTTGTTAATTGCTTTAAACTATCTGAAGAAAGAAAAGGTTGAAATACTTGTCCCCAACCTGTTTTAGGATATCGGGTTTTCATATAATCTTTACCTATATCATAATCTATTGTATAATCTGTCATAGTGGAATCGCCAATTAAATAAATTGTTGTAAAAGCAGGTTCTTTTTCTTCTTCTGTATTTTCTTGCTGTTTGTTAGAATTACAAGAAGAAAAGTTTAGTAAGCATAATATAGCTAAACAATAGGTTAAAATTTTAATATCCATAATTTTATTTTTTAGCATGAAATTCATAAATCTTGCCTTTTTCAGTCTTAATATCATAAATGTTATATTCTGGAAGTTCTAAAGGTTTTACTGAAGCTTTATCAGAAATTAGTGGTGTTTTAATATCAGGTGTTTGGTAGAATGTATTTTCGTTCTCTCCAGAAGCTTTGGTCAAGACATTTCCATTGGAATCAACCAAAACGTCGGCTGTTCTAAGTCTTAAGTTTCCACCTAATTTCGATTCAATTTTTACTGAATTCAAATGGCTGTTATTCCAATTTAAATCTACTTCAAAACCACCTCGAGCTACTAGTCCTTTTACTTCCCCCTTGCTCCAAGTGTCAGGTAGAGCAGGTAATAGTTGTAAAGCTTCGTCATGAGATTGTATGAGCATTTCTGCAATTCCAGCAGTACAACCAAAGTTGCCATCAATTTGAAAGGGTGGATGTGCATCGAATAAATTTGGGTAGGTGCCACCAGATTTAGTACCATCTTCAACTAAAGTAAGTTGCGTTTTTATGAGTTTAAATGCTCGATTTCCGTTAAGCATACGCGCCCAAAAATTAACTTTCCAGCCCATTGACCATCCTGTAGATACATCGCCTCTGTATTCAAGGGTTTGTTCGGCAGCTTTAAATAAATCAGGGTTTTTAAAAGGTGATATTTGTGCAGAGGGATACAAGCCATAAAGGTGTGAAATATGGCGGTGCTTATCATCAGGTTTGTCCCAATCTTTAATCCATTCTTGAAGTTGATTAAGTTTACCAATTTGCATTGGGGGTAATCTTTTCTTTAATTCTTTAATGGTATCTGAAAAGTCAGAATCTGTATTTAATATTTGCGAAGCCCTAATAACATTACTAAATACATCAAAAACCAATTGGTTATCCATGGTTGTACCATAAGTCACGCCAACTCCACTGATATATTTATTTTCGGGTGACATAGATGGTGCTACCACTAACCATTTATTTTTTGGTTCTTCTTGCAATACATCTGCATAAAATTGTGCAGCCGATTTTAAAATAGGGTAGTACTTGTTTAAAAACTCTTTATCACCAGTAAAGAGGTAATGTTGCCATAAATGTTGACTTAACCATGCGCCACCCATAGGCCAAAGTCCGTAAAAACCACCATCAACAATACCAGCAATACGCCAAATATCGGTGTTGTGATGGATATTCCAACCACGTGCATGATACATGTTTTGAGCACTCTCCTGACCTGTTACCGATAAATCCTCTAACATTGAAAATAAAGGTTGATGTAACTCTGAAAGATTAGTAACTTCTGCTGGCCAATAATTCATTTCGGTATTAATATTTACCGTGTATTTACTATCCCATGAAGGTGATAATTTATGGTTCCAAATACCTTGTAAGTTTGCTGGTTGTCCTCCAGGTCTTGAACTGGAAATAAGTAAGTAGCGACCAAATTGGAAATATAACGATACTAATGATAAATCTTCTGCCGTAGCAAAGTTTTCTAATCGTTTATTAGTTGGTATTTTATCGTTTATGTTTTCGCCCAATTCAAGAGATACACGGTTAAAAAGTTTTTGATAATCTTCAATATGGGCTTGTTTTAGTGTAGCAAAAGATTTTGATTGACTTTGTTCTAAATGAGTTTTTGCACTTTGTTCAGCAGAATTACTTAAATCTTTATAATTTTTAAAATTGGTGCCAATACTTACTAATAAAGTAACTTCATCTGCATTTTTTATTTCAATATTTTCTTCATTTTCAATCAATTCTCCGCCATCAAGTTTTGGAGCAACCAATGTGGTAAACTTTATTTTTCCTTCTTTATTATCTACATTTCCACTGGTTCCTGCTAAGGTGATAATTCCATTTTCATATGAAATAGAATGCTCAACTTGAGGGCTGTCCATAGATAAATTAAAACTTAAGCTTTTAGGCTTACTAGTTGTAAGATGAACAACCATAACTTGGTCTGGAAAAGACACAAAATACTCTCTTTGGTAATCCACACCATTATTTGTATAAGTAACTGTAGAAACAGCATTTCCTATATCTAAAGTTCTTTTGTAATTAGTAGTATTTTGATGGTTTGAAAAATTTAAATTTAAGTTACCTACTGTTTGGTATGGCATGCCGTAATTATTGTCTTCTTCAGCAGCTCTAGGAAATACGCTATTAGCCATTTCTTGAGCCTCTTTGTATTTTCCACTAAACAATAAGGTTCTTATAGCTTCAACTTCTTTGTAATAATCTTTTGGTACATTGTTTCCTGGTTCACCTGCCCAAACAGTTTCTTCATTTAGTTGAATTTTATCGTACTCAATTCCACCAAAAAGCATACCTCCAATACGACCGTTTCCAATAGGTAAAGCTTCATTCCAATTGTTCGCAGCACTTTCATACCATAATGTATTATTGTTTTGCGCCTTTACAAATGTTGTAATTAGTATTACAAAGTATAGGATTTTGTATTTTTTGAAACTACTTTTCATCTGTTTATATCTATTGCTTTTTAATGCTCAGATGGTGCTTCCATAATTATGCTTTTAAGTGTTAAAAGTATTTTTAATATGGATGGTTCATTTTATTATGTTTATTTCTTTCAACCATTTAGTACAAATAGTTTTCCATTCATCTGTTAAAGACGATGCATTATAAATGCCAATGTTGTGCTTCCCTTTAGGAAATATATGAAGAGAGCCTTTAACCTCATGCTTCATCATCTGTTCATAAAACAGTAAACTATTCATAGGGTTTACAGTGGGGTCATTTTGAGCATGAAACAGAATGGTAGGCGGTGTGTTTTTGGTGACATGAAATTCATTTGAATATTCATGAATATTTTCTGATGTAGCATGCTCTCCTAAAAAATTCCCAAGACTACCTTTATGTGTATAGTCGCCTAAACTAATTACAGGAGATACTAAAATCATAAAATTTGGTTTGAATTTATAGGAGTCCAGATTGTCATTTATTTTAGATAAATCATCATCATGTGTCGCTATAGTTGAAGCTAAATGACCACCAGCCGAAGCACCAAACACACCAACTTTGTTAACATCTAAATGCCACTTCTCTGCATTAAGTCTAATTAATTTTAAAGCACGTTGGGTATCTTGTATAGGGCCATTTTCACTAATTATTAAATCTGGTGAAGTTGGAAGTCTGTAAAGAAGTACAAAGGCTGTTATGCCTTGTGTATTAAACCATTTTGCTAACTGTATGCCACCAAGATTATATGTAAGATGGTGATAACCTCCCGAAGGTAAAATTAAAATACTACTACCATTTTGTTCTTCTTTTGGTGGGAAAAACGACAACATATTAGGTGAAGAAACTTGAGTGATACGTTCCCGTTCTTCAATATGTTTTAGGGTTAAGCCTTTAGAGTTTGGTATTTTGCCTTCTGGCCATAAAGGGGTGACTTCTTGAGCAGAAAGTATTGGAGAAGAGAATAAGCTTAATGATATTAAGAACAAAAAAAATCTCATAATTTATAGTTTTATAGTGTTTTTAAGTACTTCGTCTCCTCTTATAATTTGTTCTTTTGGATTTGAAAAATCTTTTTTATCAAATTGAATGTTTTCACTTTTTGTTCCTAAAATTTTCACAGGTAATTTACTGTTTTTAAAGGCAAAGTCGGTCACAATAATATTTTTACTGTTATATAAAGTAAGTGCATAACCATTGGAAGCAGTAATATTTACATTTGATAAAGTAATACCTTCTGCATCAATAGCAGTAATACCTTTTTTAGTTTCAAAAACGGAGTTTTTAAGTGATACATTTTTTAGGCTCATTTCTGGTAGTCCCATAAAAAACACAGCTGTGTTAGAGTTTGATACTCTTATGTTTTGCATGTGTATGTTTTTAAAAGAAGGGGTTTTTTCGGTTACCGCCATTAGAGTTTCGTCTCGTTTTTCATCGTCGGCATTTTGATCGTCTTCCAAAACAGGCGAGTTACCTCCGTAAAACATATTAAACCGTATAGCTTCGGTTGGAATATGTATCATATCAATATTAGAAATATAAATATTTTCAACAATGCCACCTCTTCCACGAGTGCTTTTAAATCGTAAACCAACATCTGTACCAATAAAAGTGCAATTAGAAACATGCACATTTTTAACACCACCAGACATTTCGCTACCAATAACAAATCCACCATGAGCATGATATACGATGTTGTTTTTTACGATAACATTTTCGGTAGGCATACCTCGATCTCTGCCATCTTTATCTTTGCCCGATTTAAAGCAAATAGCATCATCACCAACGTCGAAAGTGTTATTGTAAACCAAAGCATTTTTACAGGATTCTAGATCTAAACCATCACCGTTCTGCGAATACCATGGGTTTTTTACGTTAAGATTTCTAATAATGACGTCTTCACACATTAAAGGATGGATGTTCCATGCCGGTGAATTTTGAAATGTTGGGCCATCTAAGAGAACTTTTTTACAGCTTACAATACTTACCATAACCGGACGAAGAAAATCTTTTACTGATTGTAATTCGTCATCGTTTATTAAGTCTGGAACATTAAAATTAGTACTACTTTCATATCCTTTTTTTGAGCTTTGAGACGGGAACCAAATTTTACCATTTTGAGATAAAACACCACCTGAATTAACAAGGTTTTTCCATTGGCTATCTGTCATTTTACTTCTTTTTACAGGACGCCATGCATCACCGCTGCCATCAATAGTACCATGGCCAGTAATAGCTATATTTTCAACGTTGTTAGCGTTAATTGGTGATATGCACCTAACTGTATTTAAGCCTTCAAAACTTGTTTTAACAATTGGGTAATCATCAAAATCATCACTAAATACAATTAAAGCACCATCTTCCAAATGCAAATTTATATTACTTTTAAATGTAATAGGGCCAGTAAGCCAAATACCTCGTGGCACAATAATTTGACCACCACCTTTAATGGATACATCATTTATAGCCTTTGCAAAGGCGTCTGTATTTTTAACGATTCCACCTGTAATGGCTCCAAAGTCTGTAATACTTACTTGATAATCGGGAAAACTGGTTGTATTTACTTTTGGCATTGAAAATTCGATACCTTCATAAATATTGGTTTCATTAATAGAGATAATATTTTTTTGGGCACTTATAGGTAGTGTAATTGCCAAAATTATCAGTACTAAAAAAGTGTGTAACTGTATATTTTTCATTTGTTTATTTGGTAATTTTAAAGTATTCTACATCGGCATAACCACCACGTTTTGCTTCTTGAGCGCTAACACTAAATAAACCCACTTTGGCACCAATCCATTTTCCTGGCTGTGCTTTAAAAGGTTTACCTATTTTCTTGAATTTTTTCCCGTTTTCTGAATATAAAAATTGACACATAGCATCTGGAGCCGATACTTCAACTTTAAAATAAGCAGAATTTGATTTTAAACGTTTTTCATCATTTATTTTTTCATCAGCACCTTTTATTGCCAAAATAGCTTCAGTTTGTTTAATAAAATAACCTTTATCATCGTGTGAAATACTTAAAGTAGCATAATCCATTCCCATAATAATTAGACCAGCAGTTTTACCACTTTTTGCTTCCTCTGGAACTAAAGTAATTTTAGTTGAAGCTGTAAAGTTTGGTGCAGGAAATTTTTGAAGTAATAAGTTAGGAACCATCCATAGGTTTTCTGAATCTTCAACAGATTTAATTGAGAACAACCTTAAATAATCATTTCCTGGAAGTTTTGCATGCCAAACAACATTAGAATTTGCTTGCCATTGCCATTGCAGTCCAATATTAAAACCATCAAAAACATCTGTTTCAACAGGTGTTTCAATAGGATATGTTTTACCAACATTTGGTTTTTTATGAGACATTACAGGCTCTCCAATACCATTTTTATCAAAATCTTGTCCCATAACTGGCCAGTCATTTTTCCAAGACATAGGTTGTAAGTGAACAATTCGACCATAAGCATCTACATCCTGAAAATGATAAAACCAAGATTCACCATCAGGAGTATCTACCCAAGCACCTTGATGAGGACCATTAATTTTTGTGCTACCTTGTTCTAATACCACTTTTCTTTCGTAAGGACCATAAACGTTTTTAGACCTTAAAATAACTTGCCAACCAGTAGAAACACCACCAGCAGGAGCAAAAATATAGTAATAACCATTTCGTTTGTAAAATTTAGAACCTTCAATAGTATCATCGATATCGTGTCCATCGTATACATGAATGCCGGCATCTATTACTTTAGTGCCTTCTGGATTCATTTTATTAACGGATAATAAACTTTTAACACCAGCGCGACTTCCTGCATAGGCATGTACTAAATAAGCATCACCATTATCATCCCAAAGCGGACAAGTATCTATAAGTCCTTTGCCTTCCATAACTAATATAGGTTTGTCCCATACGCCATAAGGATCTTTTGTTTTTACCATATAAACACCAAAGTCTGGATCGCCCCAAAAAATGTAAATTTCACCTTTATGGTAACGAATAGCGGGAGCCCAAACACCATTACCGTGTTGAGGTATGTTAAAAGTTTCTGCTGGTACTTGTTCTAGTAAAGCATAGTTTATTAATTTCCAGTTTACCATATCTTTAGAATGTAGTATTGGTAATCCTGGAGCGGTATTAAAGCTAGAAGCTGTCATGTAATAGTCGTCTCCAACTCTTACAACATCAGGGTCTGAGTAATCGGCGTGTAAAATTGGATTTTTATAAGTGCCATTGCCTTGATCGCTTACCCAAACATCAGAAACGTAAGGGGGTTGATTTTGAGCAAATGTTAAGGTTGTAAATATTACGAGTGATAATAGGATTTTTATAAATTTCATTTATATCTGTTTTGTTGTGTTAGGAGTAGGAGTGAAAAGTCCATAGCAAAACGCGAGCGAGGATTTGTAATGAAAATCCTGACTCTAGAGGTAATGCCCTAATTCATGTTGTTTTATTTGTTTAATTCCAAGCTAGCCATTATGAAAGGACCAGTTCCTTTAGGATCATTTGATCTTATGGTTTCTCCAATGTAGTATTCATAAGAGCCATCTCTATATGGATTTCCGCCTAATCCTGCTACAGCACAACATTTATTTAGATTAACAACACCGTTTTCTTCAACAGATACTAAATTATTAATAAGTGCCGTGTAGGCTTTATTAGCAACATCTAAATATTTTTTATCTAAGTAACCTTTACGCACACCTTTAGCAAATGCATAAGTGAACATTGATGTTCCTGTAGCTTCTAAATAGTTACCTTCTCTATTGCCTTGATCTAAAACTTGCCACCATAAACCAGACTCATCTTGCACATTGGTTATAGCTTCAGCAAATTGATTTAAGTAAGTAATTATTTTTTCGCGTCCTGGGTGATTTTCTGGTAAAAAGTCTAATACATCTACCATCGCCATTCCATACCAACCCATGCCACGAGACCAGAAGTGTTGTGAATTTCCTGTTTCTTTATTAGCCCATTTTTGTTCTTTGCTTTCATCCCAACCGTGGTAAAGTAAACCTGATTTTTCATCACGACTGTGCTTCTGAATTAAATCGAATTGAAGGACAACGTCGTTATAAATTTTTTGTTTTTGGGCTTCATCTTCAATGTATTCTTTAGCATAACGTGTATGAAAAGGTTCTGCCATATACAAACCATCTAACCACATTTGATAAGGATATCTTTTTTTGTGCCAATACCCTCCATCAGACGTTTTCGGTTGAGATTCTAATTGACTGTTTAAGGTTTCCATTGCTTTTAAGAAACGTTCTTCTTTTGTAATAGGATATAAAAACAATAACACGTCCCCAGACTTAATCATGTCTAGATTTTGGTTTGATAATTTATAAGTTGCTATGGTTCCTGTGCTGTCAATTAGTGTATTGGCATAATCGTAAATATAATCGTAATATTTTTGATTTTTTGTTTGTTCGTAAACTCTTGAACAGGCACTTAGTACTAATCCAGGAGTGTATGTCCAACGTGCTTTTGTTGCAAAATCGAGCTTCGTGGCTTCAGGAAAACGTTCTATTTCTGAAAGCATCATTCTTTCAGACCATTTTAAATTTTCTGGAACTACTTTCTCAATTTTAACTGTTTCTTGAGAATTTTCTTTTTTTGCTTCTTTGCAAGATGTTATTGATAAACCTAATGCAATTGCAAATAGAGTAATGTACTTAGTTGTAGTTTTCATTCTTAAATTAATTAATGGTATTTATATGGTTTCGTTGGATAGTACTAGCTTTTTATGTTTTTAATAAAATTAGCTATGATGTACATCTATAGGTTATTAAAAACCTGATAAAGGGTGACAACAATTAACAGACTTTTAGTTTTATATATTAGTTTATAGCGTTTGATGTTTCTAAATTTTCTAATTTTTTGTTTAAATCTGTTATAAAAGCTTCTTCTGTTTTTATACCATTTGATTCTTGTTCCCAAGCACCTAAAAAGTAATAGGTTAAGGTTTTAGTAGAGGGTTTGAAAATAACTAAATGGTCATCAATACCATCTTTTTGTTCTGCAACTTCGTCCAATTTATAAAATAGTGCCATCCCTAAATTATCTGGAGGACTTACTAAAGTTTGTTTTCCATAAGTAGCTATATAAGCCCATTTTTCACCTTCCTTTTTCTTAAGTTCTAAACCATGTTTTACAATACCTGTGCATAACCCAGTTATTTCTTTTGATGGTGTTAGTTCTGCTTGGGTAAACCTGTCTTGTGGATAAATAGTAAGCTTTGATTTTAAATCGATACTTTCATTACCAGATTCCCATCCTGTATATGAGATGTTTACTGAAGAACTACCACCTTCTGAGTTTTCAACGTTAGCGAATGTGCTTTTTACTTTTTGAAAATGAACAACCGTATCGGCAACAATACGACCATAACCACCAATTCCCATTGATTTTCCAGCCTTTAATATATCTTGTCCCCAATCTGCTGGTTCATGATATGAATCAAATCCTTTTTGACCTACATAAGGAAGCACTAATGAATCTACTTTTTTCCCGAAAATGTCAATAGCATTTCTCCAATCTAAATACAAACGGTATCCTATTTGACTATTTTCCCAACCTGGCCCTTCGTAGCGAATAAACCAAGAATGGTCGGTATGTTCTGAAGGTACTTGAAGTGAATCTACATTTTTGAATGTTCCGTCTATATATTCCTTATGTCCTCTATTGCCATCAACCCATTTTCCTCCTTCTGCAATAGAAATTTCTGCATAAGTTGTTGAAGCTGTTTTTTCTTCTGAAACCTCAATATTACTAGATTCAGAATTTATCTTGGATTGTTTTTCTTTACAAGAAAATAGACTTAAAAGGGCAATTGATAAAACTGCTATTTTTTTCATATTAAGTTCGTTTTTAATATTGTTTTCCGTTAATAGTTGTATTTTTAAATACTAATGGCTCTGAGTTTTCTATAGATAAATCTGTTTTAGCACCTTTGATATGAACATTAGTTAATGTGACATTTTTAACTGGATTTTCTGCTCTTCCTTTTATTAAAATTCCATATTTTCCGCCATTTTCTACTTCAATATCTTCAAGGTGTATATTTTTTATAGAAGGAATAAAATCACCTTCTTGATTCGCATAAATCCCATAATAGGTGTTAATTTTTAAAACAGCTTCTTTTACTTGACCAACATGAATGTTTTTAACATAAACATTCTCAACAAAGCCACCTCTTAATGTATTTGTTTTTATTCGAATAGCTCGATCTAAATTAGGACTATCCATTTTACAATTTCTAACATACACGTTTCTTACACCAGCCGAAATTTCACTACCCATTACAACGCCTCCATGACCATCTTTCATATCGCAATTTTCAACGACTATATTTTCACTTGGAATATTAATACGTCGGCCTTCTTCATTTCTTCCTGACTTAATAGCAATACAATCGTCGCCAGTATCAAACGTACAATTTGTTATGTGTACATATTTTGAATATTCTGGGTCGCAACCATCGTTGTTTGGACCGTGGCTACTTACAGTTACACCATCAACTCTTACGTAATTACATTTTATAGGATGTAAAACCCAAAAAGGAGCGTTTGTAAAAGTAACGCCTTGTATCAATACATTATCACATTCGAAAGGTTGAAAAAATAATGGACGTAACTGGTGTCCTTCTCCAAAAGTACGTTCTGCAACAGGTGTTGCGTTTTCGTTCATAGTACGTAATCTAGGTAAATTATGGTCGTCTTTTTGCTTTGGAGTTCCTTCTATGTGCCCATAACGTTCTGCACCACACCATGGCCACCAATTCTCTCTATCTGCTTGTCCATTAAAAGTTCCTTTACCAGTAACAGCAATATTATTTTGCTTGTATGCATAAATAAGCGGGGAGTAGTTCATTAATTCAACAGCTTCATAAGATGTATGAACTGCTGGTAAATAAGCACTTTTGTCTGTTGTAAATAAGACATTAGCACCTTCTTCTAAATGTAGGTTAACGTTACTTTTTAAAACAATTGGCCCAGTTAAAAAATTACCTGAAGGAATAATAACTTTTCCTCCCCCAGATTTATTACAAGAATCAATTGCTTTTTTAATGGCTTGTGTATTTAAAGTTTTACCATCTGCAATAGCTCCTAAATCAACAATATTGATAGTGTTATCTGGGAATTCTAATTTTTTTATTTTGCTAATAATTTCATCAGCAGTATCAAAGGGATCTATTTCTGTAATTTTTTCTTCTTTTACTTTGTCTTTACAAGAGTTTAAAGTAATTGAAAAAATGGCGATACATAATAATAGGTTTAGTGCTTTTTTTGTGTCTAGTTTCATTGAATTTATTTTGATTACAATCGATTGTACTAAGGTAATAAAGTTGAAATACGTGGCATAATTTTTTTTGTTGGAATATTTATAATTTATAAAGATATTATTCTTTTTTTAAATTAAATATTTGGTATCCAATTATCTGAGCCTTTTAATACATTTTCTAAGCTAAATTTTTTACTTTCTTTTTTAGATAATTTTTTAGCCCATTTTACTCGCTTCATAGAAGCTCCAGGTCCAGAAGAATTATATTCTGCATAGCATGTTGTTTGTTCTGCATTTGGTTTGTTCCAATTATGCCAGCCTTCAGGTTTAATATGTTTGTCCATATAGCAGTTAATCCATATTGTCTGAGCATAATCACGCCATGGTCTGCCTAAAAAAAACGTATTTTCTAAGGCGTTTCCTGTTAATTTACAATTATTAAAAACCATGCCGTAAGCCGTTTCTTTATTGGTTGAAGCAGCGGTTATATAACCATTACTTTTACAGAATATTTCGCAGTTTTCAAAAAATGCTGTAGACCAACCAAATATAAAATCGACCGTGCCTTCTATGTAACAATCTTTGTAATATTGTCTGCTTTGGTTTCCGTGAAGATAAAGCGTGTCTTGGTTGCCTAAAAATTTGCAATTTTGAAATACAACCCTATCTCCATCAACTCTTACAGCAACGGCTTGCCCAATAGGACCTGCACTATTTTCAAAGGTTATGTTTTTTGCTTTAAAATCACTTCCAAATACATAGAAAGATGTTGAACCAGTGGTACCTACTTCTTCTCCAAATCTGTTGTGTTTTTGAGCAAAATCATCATAGGTTAAAATGGTCTTGTCTTTATCTTCACCAATAAAAGTGACATTGGTTTTTGAAGTTGGAAGCACTAATTTTTCTTTATATATTCCGTTTTTTATAAAGATTTTTGTTTCATTTTTTCTAAAATCGGGTACTGCATTTACGGCGTCTTGAACCGTTGAAAAATTGCCGCTTCCTTTTAAATCTACTACAAAATGATACGATTCACCATTAATTATTTTAATTTTTGAAATATTAGAGGTTAATGAATTGGCGTAAAATTCAATATTTGTGTACTCATTATTTAGAGTATTTGAATTGGCATCGTTAGCATTTGGGTTTAAATTATTTTCTTTTTCCCAACTGTCTGGAATACCATCTTTATCTGTGTCTTTTTTTGCTTTTTCAAATTTAATTATTGGCCAGCCACCAACATTGTCTTGAGAATCGATAATACCATTTTTGTAATTGGTACTTCCTTCTTTAGTATTGTGTACAATTCTTGCATCTACAGCATCTCTATAAAGGCTTGCTCCAGCTTCTTTTAAAACAGTTTCATAGGCTTGTACTGCGTTTTGTGTTGTTATGTTGTTTGAAATGTTAATTTCGGAATCTAATTTAGCTTCTAGTGGATTATCACATTGCACACCTCCATCCCAATTGTTTTTTGAGATAACATCAAAACCATTGACATAATTTCCATTGACATAAAATTTACCATAAGGCTCTGATGGACTAACAATTCTATCTAATTTTGAAGAAGTGGTTGCTGGACCCGATTTAAAATAATTGTTAATCATATTGTAAGTGCCTTTTTCTCCACCATAAATGCTGTTTTCTCCCCAGTTGTAAATGACGTTATTTCTAAAATCTACAAATTCATTTTCTGAATTTTCTGTTGTTTTAGAACCACTAAATCTTGGGTTTCTACTATTGTTATTAGCAATTAAATTATGATGAAATGAAGCTCGAATGCCACCCCAAATGCCTCCATAACTATGTGCGCCTTTTTTGTGTACAGAATTGTTTAATGCTTCTGAAATGATACAGTATTGTAATGTAAAATCTTTATTGTTGTAAAACGAAGCGTTTTCATCTGTGCCCCAACTGATGGAACAGTGGTCTATGATTACATTTTTAGTATTGCCACAGCCTAAAGCATCTCCTTCAAATTTATTTACATCTCCCATTCTAAATCTTAAATAGCGAACAATGACATTGTCTGCTTTTATTGTAAACGGATAGCCTTTAATAGTGATGCCTTCTCCAGGAGCTGTTTGCCCCAGAATACTTAAATTACCTTTGCCTTGGTTAACGTCGAGTTTAGATTTTAATTCTATAGTTCCTGAAACACCAAAAACAATGGTTCGCGCTCCTTTTTTTACTATACCTTTTCTTAAACTTCCTTCTCCATCGTCATTTAAATTAGTTACGGTATAAACCAAACCACCTTTACCACCAGTTGCAAATTTTCCATAGCCTTCTGCTCCAGGAAATGCTGCTTGTTGTGCTTGTGTAGTAATATGCATTAGTGTTAAAAAAACAAATAAGAATTGAATTTTATTATTCATGTGAAAATGGTGTTTATGTTTCAATAGTCATTAATTGAGAGAATGTTAATATAAGGGTATAGAGACTTAATATTAAAAAAAGTGAATAGTTAAAGATTTTTAAAATCTTTAACTATTCACTTTTTTTAATTTAAAACACTAAAGTTTTATTTACAATGTCAATCTCCATCTAGGGTCTCCAGAGGAATCTTTTCCTGGAAAACCTGTGTTTTTGATAGTAAAATCATTGTTTTCTGGGTCTAACCAAAGGTCTGCTTGAGTACTTCCTGCATTACCAACTGTAATATTTGGAATTGGATTTATTGGCTCTCCAGTAGTAGCATCTGATACCCAACTAAAATCTGAAACTGTAAATGTGTTTGTTACATTGAATAATGTAGCTTCAAGACCATCAATACCTTTTATTTTAGATTTGCCATCATTTGCTCTATCCCATCCTAAACCTATAATAGTATTAGATATTGTAACACCGTTACTAATATTATTTTGACCAGCTTCTCTCCAACGTAGCATTTGTCTTCCTTCTTCATTTATGTTAGCAAGTGTACAATCTTCAATTATAAGTGATTCAGAATTGTTTTTAGAAGCTAAAAAGTAAATAGTATGATTAAAACTACTCTTAGATAGTTTAATATTATTTAAGACACTTCCACTTTTATCCTGAGTAAATACTCCATAAGAACCTATACTATCAACAATTGAATTGTTAATAGTGAAATTGTTTAGGGTTACACCGTCAGTTTTGATTCTGCCTATACCTCTAAAGTTAGTAATAAAACAATTATCAAAACTTAATTCGTTTAATGTTCCAACTTTACTAATGTTAATAACATATTTACCCCCCCAATCAGTACCTCTTAACTCTAAGTCGATAAATCTCATATAATTAACAGTTGCGTTTTCTGTTAAATCTAAATTACCAGAAAATAATAATCTGGCTTTTTGAGCTCCAAAGCCATATGCACCTCTTATAGTAACTGATTTATCTAAATATGTTGTAGGTCCTGTATATTCAATACCTCTTTTTACTAAGATAATATCTCCTTCTGAAGCAGAAGCCATAGCATTTACTACGGCACCTGGGTCTTCATTAGTTGTTAAATCTATAACTCCTGGAGTAGTAGGATCTAAGTCTGCAACCTTTGTATTGTAATCTATCCAGCCTCTAAGTTCTGTTCCACTATATATTGCAATTTGGTAACTTGTTTTAGGTTCTAATCCAAAAACAAAAGATTCACCTGCGGCTTGTTCTATGTCTGAAACAACAGTTTCATTGAATAAAGGAGTTGTTAAACGTAAATCATCGGCAGCAAATACTTTTATTCCAGTAATAGGAAGCCCTGCTACAGCCCAAGAAACTCTTGCAGCTACATCTGTAACATCAAAAACATTTGGGATATTTAAAACACTTGGAAAACGATTAGTTTTTACATTTCCTAAATCGGAAATCTTACTGTTAAATTCTGTATCAGGTTCTAAAGCGATTGCTCTAACTTGGTATAATGTATTCCAGAATAATTCTTCTCCTACAATATCTTTATTGATTTTAACGTAGTTTGTATCAGATTGAATCGTATACTCAATTGTTTTAAAAGTGTCTCTACTTACTTCTAAGTTATAACCAATGGCAGATTTTAGTTTTGCCATGTCTACTATTATAGTATTACCTTCTGCAAATAAGTCTTGATTTAAAACAGGACGAAATAAACGCGTTTTTTCAAATGTTTCAGTATGGTTATCGTCACAAGCATTAAACATGATAATGCTTAAACACAAAAACAAAATTGTTTTAATGTTAAATATATTATTATTTTTTTTCATTTTAAATGTCTTTTAGTTTGTTTAAAAATCGTAACCATCGTTCTTAAGTTTACCTTGACTACTTGATATTGCTTTCGCAGGGATTGGAAAAATATATCTAGCAACACCAGGTTTTGTACCATTATAGTAATTATACCAGTTACCAGTAATCCAATCATCATAGGTTAGCACATCGTCATGTAATTTTAATAAAAATTGATCTTCATTCCAGGTATCATCTGGTGGAGCAGGTAATTTTGTGTCTGGATTTAAAATTATAAAGTCTCCATTTTCATCTACTTTCCAATAGATGTAATCTGGGCCTGTTCCAGTTCCATTAAAAGCACGGTCTGCTAAATTTTTAAGACCCTCTACTGTTTCTTTAACTTTATCAGAATAAATACCCCAACGAATTAATTCGTACTTACGAATCATTTCACCACCAAATTCCCAAGCACGCTCATCTACAATGGCATCAAAGAATGTTTCTTTTGATGAAGAAATACTAGCGATGTAACCATCAACTTTTGTTGGCCAAACATCAGGATTAAAGGCTCTTTGACGAACTCTTTTTTAATGCTTCTTTAGCGTCTATAGTAGGGCCGTTTAATTCGTTTTCTGCTTCAGCATACATTAATAATACATCTGCATAACGCATCATAGGCCAGTTAATACCAGTGTCTTTAGTCGAAGCTTTTCCTGGAGGAGTAGTTAATTTAGTTCTATCCCATTTAGCTTGTGAAATACCAGAACCATCAATAAAGTGTTTTGTTAATGTGTTGTCGTATCTAAATAAACCACAAGTTACGTCTCTACGAATATCACTACTATCGAAAGACATATAGTAAGTATGTGGCATTTCCATATAGTTTGAACATTGTCCGTAGTTGTGAGTGGCGTTGTCAAAATTAACTTCAATTCCTATATTCCAAGCGACATCTCCATCGTTAATTGAAAAAGGAATTTCAAATAAAATGTCTTCGTTAACAGGGGAGGTGAATTTAACTTGATTTAAGAATATTTGTCTAAAATCTGTTGGTAATTCTCTGTCTTTTAATTGAATTAATTTATGAGAATAAGTTTTAGCAATTGTGTAATAGTCTAAATAATCTCCTTTTCGAACCATATTCAACTCTGGAGTTAAATAATAACCACCACGTTGTAAAGATAAACGAGCGATCATCCCAAGGGTGTATTCTCTATTTACTTGTTCAATACCATAAGGGAGTTGATCTGCCCATTGCATATTTTCTTCAACATTGATTAAGTTTTGAATTTCATTAGCAAGAATGGTATTTCTATCTGTTTTTGGTAAGCTAAATTCTGCACCAGCTACAGGAGCTTCAATAGAATAAGGAACATCCCCAAAATAATAGATTAACATGCTGTACCAATAAGCTCTTATTGTGTAAGCTTCACCTAATAAATGGTTAAAGGTATTTTTAACAGACACGTCTGTGTTTTCTAAATTACCACTATTCGTTAAACCTTTAATAGCAATATTGGCATCTCTAATGGCTTTATAAGCAGCCGTCCATAATTTATCTAAATCGGCATTTCCTTCAGATGCTTGCAAGTCCCATATTTGATATCTGTCACCGGCATTACCCCAACCAGATTGTGTTTCAATATCAGTATTCCCAGTAAGGTTACTTGATAAACGAGAAGTAAAAGCGTCTTCGTTAAATTGCGAATAAACGGCATTAACACCTGCTCTTGCATCATCAACATTAGAATAGATGTAATTGTCATCAAATGTTGAAAGTGATTCGGGTTCTAAAAAATCCTTTTGGCATGAAGCTATTAAAATAGCGGGAATAATAGCTAATATATGTTTGAGTTTCATATTATTATATTTTTTTTTCATGTTAAAATGTTACGTTAAGACCTAAGGTGTACGATCGGCTTCTTGGGTAAGAAGAGTAATCTAAACCAGGTGTGAAAGGGTCACTATCTGTATTAACTTCAGGGTCATAACCCGAGTATTTGGTCCAAAGCGCAAGGTTTCTTCCTGTTGCAAATACTCTGAATTTAGATAACCCGAACCTTGAAATTAATTTTTCAGGTAAATTATACCCAATTGTAACGTTGTTTAATCTTAAGAAAGACCCATCTTCAATACCATTAGAATGAACAGGTATTCCAGATCCTCTAAAACTTGTGTGAGACCACATGTTTTTACCTTCATTTAATGTTGCGAGTTCGCTTAAGTCTGTTACAATACCTCCTGCGGTTCCTGTAATAGAACCATCTACATCTAGATATGTAAATCTGTTATCAATACTCATGTTATCTAACATGTTACCATACTTTGTATCAACCCTTCTTAAAGAGTTAAATTGTATTTTTCCAGTATTATAAACATCGTTTCCTACTTGGTAATTAAAGAATGTTGATAAATCGAAGTTTTTATATCTAAAGTTAAACCCGAAACCACCTTGAAAATCAGGAAGTGCATTACCTATTACTTTTCTATCGTCGTCGTCTATAACACCATCTTCTTTAACATCTTTTAATTTTAAATAACCAGGAGCTAAATCATCATCTCCTCTACCTAATATTCTTGCACCATTGGCTACATCAGATTTTAAAATATATTTTTCTGTCACTGGGTCGTAACTCTCAAAATCATCAGTAGTATAAAAACCATCAGTAACAAACCCGTAGATATTCCCAATTTTACCACCTGTCTCTAAGTAGTAATCATCAATATTTCTAAGGTCGGTACTTGCCCAGTTAGATTGAGAAAAACGACTGCTAGTGCCGTCTAATTTCACAATTCTTTGGTCGTTTAAACCAATGTTGAAATTAGCAGAAAATGTAAAATCTTTTGAATCTATTATATAAGCGGTTAAACCTAACTCAATACCTTCGTTAGAAGTAGTTCCTACATTATCCCATTGATCAGCAAAACCTGATGTTTGGTCAATTCTAGATTTATAAAGTAAATCACGAGTTTCGTTTTTGTAATAATCAAAACTACCATTTAGTCTCTTATTAAACATAGTGAAATCTAAACCAAGATTATTGGTAGTTGTTGTTTCCCATTTTAAATCAGGATTGTATAGTGTTTTGCTATTAGGGGTGTAATAGTTGTTGTCTATGTTGTTAAAACCAGCGCCTCTAGTAGGAACAGATTTAAAAGTAAAAACAGTTGAACCAGCAGGGATTCTATCATTTCCAGTTTCACCATAACTAATTCTGAATTTTAACTCATCAACAAAGTTTACACTTTTCATAAAGTTCTCTTTGTCTATTTTCCAACCAAATGCAATCGCAGGGAAAATTCCTAAATTATTTTTACCTTGAAATTTACTTGATTGATCTGCTCTTGCTGTTAAAGTCCAAATATATTTGTTTTGTAGTTGGAAATCGAATCTACCAAAATACGATTTTCTGTTAAAATCTGTATTATCAGTTGTTTCTATTTGAATTTCTCCAGTACCTAATTGCATGTTTGCAAATAATTCTTGTGGCGTAATAGATTCTCTAAACTCTTCAGCTCTAACGAAATTACTTTTTCCTTGTACAGACGATATTTCTTGACCTAACAAAATGTCTATTTTAGAATCAACCCATTCTTTTTTGTAGTTTAAAGTATTTACCCAACGATATGAAGATGACTCGTCATTTGTTTTTTGTCCTAATGGTAAACTACGACCTCTTTGTCTAGACTCACCAGTTAATGGCCCGTAAAACCTTAATTCTTCTTCAAATTCTCTAGAAGTGTTAATAGTTGTTTTGAATGTTAAGTCTTCTAAGATTTTCCATGTTAAAGCTGCATTAAAAACATATTGATTAGAAGTTCCTTTTCTCCAATCTTGTTCAACCAGTTTTCTAGGATCAATTAAGTCTCTAATAAAATTCGCAAAATCATCATCATCTGAAACTTGAGTCAAATCTAATTCTAATTCATCAGAAAGTCCATTTATTGGTCTTTGTTGAATGATGTCTTGCAATTTTACTTGTGCTTTTGAAGACGTACCTGCTCCATCTTTAATTGAGTTTGTAATTCTAGTTGAAACATCAAGGCTTAGTTTTTCAGATATTTTTTGGTTTAATTTAAAGTTAATAGCTGTTCTTTCGTAAGCAGAGCCTTCTAATAAACCTTCATCATTATTGTGTGAGATGCTCAGGTTCATTTTAGTCATTTCTGTACCTCCACTAATATTTAAATTATGAAGTTGAGAAAGTCTAGATCCTCCAAAAAGTTCTTCTTGCCAGTCGGTAGCAGCTCTGTTTTTATAAAGTTCTAAATCTCCATAAGCACCATATAGTTTTTGAAAACGATCTAAGCTAGTTTGGCTTTGTAAAGCGGCAAACTCGTAATTAGCTAAAGTGTATTCATAAGGGGTTAAAACATTATATTTTCGGTTTTCTGGCAATTCGTTATATTGAAAATAGTTATTATAAGCTATAGTTGTTTTACCTGCAACTGGATTCTTAGTTGTAACAACTATAACTCCATTTGAAGCTTGAGCACCATAAACAGCAGTTGCAGAAGCATCTTTTAAAACAGTTATAGATTCTATATCATTAACAGGAACATCTTCCATACTACCAACAATAAATCCATCAACAATAATAAGAGGATTGTTGTCTTGTGATAAAGAAGTTCCACCACGTACTCTAATTCTAATAGCACTGCCTGGCTCACCATCTGCAGTTGTAATGTTAACACCAGGGAGTCTTCCTGAAATAGCTTCAGAAGCACTAGAAACAGGTATTTTCAGAAGTTCTTTACTGTTAATACTTGCAGAAGCACCAGTCATGTCAGTCTTTTTAACTTTTCCATAACCATAATTAACAATGACAATTTCATCTAATTGGCTAACATCTGTTTCTAAAGTTATATTAATAGATTTTTGGTTGTTTACTGGTACCTCTTGTGTTTTGTAACCAATATAAGAAAATACTAATACTGCATTAGAAGCAACATTATTTAAAGTATAATTTCCATCAAAATCGGTAGAAGTTCCATTTGTAGTTCCTTTTATTAAAACAGTAACCCCTGGAAGTGGTCCGCCTAATTCACCGCCATCTGTTACTAACCCACTAATTTGATTTTGTTGTTTGACTTTGGTAATAACAATTTTATTGTTGGTACTAAAGTCAAAATTAAAATCTACACTAGAAAGGGTTTGTTTTAATAATTTATTAGTTTTAATAGTTCCTTTTTTTATTTGCACTTTAGGTGTGTCTTTAAAAAGGTCTTCTTGATAAATAAACGTGTAATTTGTTTGTGTTCTTAATAAATCAAAAATTTCATCAATAGTTACAACATCATCTTTTTCTATTTCGATTTTGCTGTCCTGCGAAAATATATCGCCTGAAGAAAGACTAAAAACTGATGTGCAAAACAAGAGTATAAAAGTTTTCATAATTAGGTTTAAATTTTTTTTCTTAAAAAAGAAAAAAAAGTTAGTAAGTTTAATTTGCATAAATTTGCTTGTTAATTGATTATACATTTAGTGATAGTTAGTTAATAATATTAAAGGGGGAAGAAAAGTTCGTTACTGTCCAGGTATTAACTTTATTCCCTTTTTTTTACTTAATAATAATTTGTTTATTTTTTATTTCATAGGCTTTTATAAAGTTTGTGTTTTTAATTGTTTCTAGTATATCTTCCATGTTGTCATTCTTACTTAATACGCCGTTAAATTTTACTTTTTCAAGTTCTAGATTTTCAAAAACTACTTTAACATCGTACCAACGAGATAATACAATCATAATATCTTTTAATGATTTGCTTTTAAAACTAAAGAATCCTTTTATCCACGCAGTTTCGCTATAAACATCAATAGTATTAATAGTAATTTCTTTGTTTTTAAGGTTTAATATAGATTGCTGATTTGGTAGTAAATTTTGTTTGAAACTAGAATTGCTAATTACAACTTTACCTTCTACCAAAGTTGTATAAACGTTGCCTTCATCTTTGTACGCCTTTATATTAAACTCCGTGCCAAAAACTTCTACTTCTTGGTTTTGGTTTATTACTTTAAATTTAGCACCATTATGATTGGTGCTTGGAGATACATCAAAATAAGCTTCGCCATATACCAGCTCTACTTTTCTGGGTTCTCCTTTAATAAATGATACAGGATATTTTAGTTGAGACTCTGAATTTAACCAAACTTCTGTGCCATCAGATAGCTTTACATAAAATTGGCCGCCAGTTGGTATGGTTAAATAATTATATTTTATTTCTAGTTTATTGTTTTTTTCTTCTGTATAAATTAATTTTTTACCGTTACTAGTAACCCTATTTGTTTTGAATGTTTTGTCTTTTTCTAAAGCTATATTAGACCCATCTTCAAGGGTTAAAATCGCTTTGTCCATTCCTTCTTCTATACTGTTTTTTACAATAGTTAAAGGCGTTTCAGTTTTAGGAGTAATAACTTTTAAATCCTCAGATGTACTGCTTTTAAAGAAATAAGTTGTTGCTAGTATTCCAACAATAATTGCTGCTGCATACTTAAACACATTAAATCTATTCAATTTATAAACTAATGTTTTTTCCTTTCTTATTTTACTAAGCAATTTTTCAATAGTTTTTTTTGCTTCAGGGTTATTCATGCCATAGTTTATTGCATAATGAATTTGAACGTAATCTTTAAATACTTTTTCATTATCAGGCTTTTCAATCCATTTAGAAAGTATGTCTAAATCGCTGGCGGTAGCAGATTTTGTTACATACTTTACTATAAGTTTTTCAATTTTTTTGTTCATCCTTAAGGGCTGTTCACAATATACAACAAGGCTAATTTTAAGAACCCTTGTTTTTTTATTAGTTTTTTTTATTTTTTTGTTGTTTTTTTTATAATATTTGAAAATAATATAATTCTCAATATTGTCAACTTTATTTAATGATAATACAATTCTAATAAGTCATCTCAAAAAAGGTGATGAGAGTGCTTATGCTTATTTAGTTAATACTTATAATAGACCACTCTTTGTTTATGTTTTAAGTTTAACTAATGATCATGACCAATCGGAAGATATTGTACAAAATGTTTTTTTTAAGGTTTGGCTTTCTAGAAAAAAACTAAATTTAAATTATTCTATAAAAAGTTTTTTATACAAAGCCGCATACAATGAATTTATAAATCAATATCATAAAAATAGAGCTATTTCTAATTTAGAAAAAGTATATATAGAGGCTCTTGAAGAAGTTGTTGACGATAAAAATTCAGATTTATTAGAAAGAAAAATTGCTTTAGTTAATAAAGGGATTAAGCAATTGCCAAGAAAATGTAAAGAAACGTTCTTGTTAAGTAAAAGAGAAGGACTTACTAATATTGAGATAGCAGAACATTTAGGTATTTCAATAAAAACTGTTGAAGGGCATCTTACTAAAGCATATTATTTATTACGTGAAAATGTAGGAAATCAGTTAAGTAGTATATTGTTTTTGTTATTTATGAAACCAAATAAATTAAGGTTTAATTAATATGCGTCCTAACATTTTTATGGGTGTAATTCCTATATTATAATTTGTTCTTTCTTCAGTTGAAGTTCCATTCTTAGTTTTTAGTAATCATTATATGAATATTCTGAGTCGGGATATTTAGATTAATATTAGGGAGTTTCTGTTGAAATTTTTAACATTGTAATCGATTACTTAAAATATTTATATATTTTTATAAAGTATTTGTTTTCTGTGAATCATTTCTTTATTGATAGATGAAAATGTCTAAATCAGTAAAGTGGATTCGTAATAGATGAATTAATTATCTATTAGTTTTTCTATTATCAATAACAGGAGTTGAAAATAGTATTATTGATCATTGTTCTATTAGTTAGACAATTGACGGAGCATTTAGTTTCAGAGGTGTATATTAATATTGGAAGCTTTAAACTCTAAAGGTATTTTTGTCTTAAAGGTTTTAGAATCTGAAACAGAACAGCTGTTGCATACTCAAAAAGCAATTATAGAATAGGTGAAAATTAAAGTTATTAAGGCATGAAACTAAGATGGGCAAACAATTTACGAATCTATGTAGTATTGATGGTTTTTGTTTGCCCATCAATTGCTTTTATACATTTTAAAACGACACCAGACTCACCAATACATATAACTGATAATCATAAATTAGAATATAAAATTCAACCAAATGGCGATAGAGTGCCTGATTATTCCTATTGTGGTTATATGGCTTCCGAAAGTTCATTACCAAATGTCCCCGTTAAATTAATTATTTCAGAAACAAAAACTGATGCAACACTATTAATTCAATCGGCGATTAATTATGTGTCTAGTTTACCATTAAATAAGAATGGATTTAGAGGCGCTATTCTTTTAAGTCAAGGGACTTATAAAATTAGTGGAAGCTTACTTATTTCAGAAAGTGGTGTTGTAATAAGAGGTAGTGGAAATAAAAACACGGTATTATTGGCAACAGGAACTAATCGGGAAACTCTTATTCGAGTAGCGGGGAAAAGCAATCGTAAATTAGGTAATCCAATCACATTAGAAAAAAAATATTTTCCTGTAAATACAACAACCTTAACTTTTTCTGAGCAACATTCGTTTAAAAAAGGGGATAAAATTATTATTAAACGCCCTTCAACAAAAGAATGGATTGAGAGTATTGGAGCTGATAAAATTGGCGCTTATGTAGATTATCCGCTTACAGTTTGGGAACCGGGTGATTTTGATATGAATTGGGATAGAACTATAGTTGACGTGTCTTCAAATTTCATTACCATTGATGCGCCTTTAACTAATAGTATAGATCCGAAATATGGAGAGGGCACAGTGTCTCGTTATGATTGGGATGGAAGAATACAACATGTTGGTGTCGAAAATGTACGATGTGTTTCAACTTTCGATGAATCAAATACTAAAGACGAAAACCATCGTTGGATGGCAATTACTATGGAAAATATTTCAGATTCATGGGTTCGAAGAATGGATGCAGAAAACTTTGTCAGTTCTGCAGTAGCAATTTGGGAAACAGCAAATCGTATAACAGTCGAGGATTGCAAATCATTGAATCCAATTGGGGAAATTGGTAATTATAGGCGTTATTCTTTTCAGACATTAGGTCAGCAAGTGCTTTTTCAACGTTGTTATGCCGAGTATGGTTATCATGCTTTTTCAGTAGGTTTTACAACGCCTGGTCCAAATGCCTTTGTGCAATGTTATTCTTATATGCCTTATAATTTTAGCGGAGCTGTTGGTGGTTGGTCAAGCGGTATTTTATTTGATAAAATGACAGTTGATGGGGGTAATATTAGTTTTGATTTTAGAGATGTTGATGGTCAAGGTGGTGGATGGAGTACTGCAAATTCATTTTGTTGGCAAGGTAGGGCGGCTCAAATTCATTTATGCAAACCTCCAGAAGTACAAAATTGGGCTTATGGTAGTTGGGCACAAGGTTATGGAAAAGGACATCACGAACTTCAGCATACTTTTATAAAACCAGAGAGTCTTTACTACGCACAGTTGAAAGCTCGAACTGGAAAAAAATCTGATGAAGAAGATAAAATACTTTTATACCAATCTAGCGAAACAACAGCGCCAATAACTGAGTTGACTGCAAAATATAGTGAACGTTCGAAAAGTCCAGATTTGATAATGGATGTTTGGATTGAAAAAATGATTGAAAAATATCCTATCGATTCAGATGTTTCCAATGCTGAGATTTGGAATGAAGCTAAAGTCACTAAAGCTGAAAAAACGAGCGAAAAAAATCATCAAGTCGAGTTAATTAACGGAAAAATTTCATTAAAAGGCAAAATGATTTCAGAAGGTAGAGACAGAACGTCTTTATGGAGAGGGTCTACACGTCCGTCACAATTAAAAAGATCTACACCAAATTTAGTCCGGTTTGTACCAGGAAGAATAGGTCGTGGATTGACAGATGATTTAGATACTTTGGTTGCTGATATGAAATACAAAAATGTTTCGATTATGCAAAGTTTTCCTTCACTATGGTATGAGCGTAGACGCGATGATCATGCTCGTACCCGACGTGCAGATGCCGATGTTTGGGCACCCTTTTATGAACAACCATTTAGTCGCAGCGGACAAGGAGAGGCTTTTGATAGATTGAGTAAATATGATTTAACCAAATGGAATTCATGGTATTGGATTCGTTTAAAACAATTTTCTGATTTAGCTGATAAAAATGGATTGTTATTTGTTCAAGAGCATTATCTACAACATAATATTATTGAAGAAGGGGCGCATTGGGCAGATTATCCATGGCGGACAGCTAATAATATTAATCGGTCTGGGTTTGCAGAGAATCCATCTTATGCTGGTGATAAGCGTATATACATGGCTGAGGCTTTTTACGATACAACAAATACCTTAAGGAAACAACTTCATAAAGATTACATTCGTAAAAGTCTCGATAATTTTAAAGATAATACTAATATTATTCATCATTTAGGTTGGGAATATACAGGACCTGTACATTTTGTAGAGTTTTGGTTAGATGTTATTGCCGAGTGGGAAAATGAAAATAATAAGAAAGTGTTAGTCATGTTACCTGGAACAAAAGATGTGCAGGATGCGATTCTATCCGACCCTAAAAGAACCTCGATAGTAAATGTTATAGATATTCTACAATGGAAATATAGAGCAGACGGTACATTGTATGCGCCTCCTGGAGGTGTTAGTTTGGCAGGACGACAATATGCACGAATTTATAATCCAGGAGATACATCTTTTGACCAGATTTATAGAGCAGTTAGGGAATATAGATTGAAATATCCAGATAAAGCTGTTGTTTATTCACAACGTGGTTCTAAATATTCTAATTGGGCAACATTTTTGGCAGGTGGCTCGTTAATGGCGTTACCAAAAATTGAAAGCAATCAGTTTTTTAAAGATGCATTTAATATGGAATATTTAAGTAATAATGAATTATTAGATAATGAATATGTTCTGGGCAAAAAGGGACTTGGTTATATTGTTTTTTCTTCGAATTCAGAAGTGAAAATGCCTTTGAATAATGATTCAAATACCTATAAACTTGATTGGATTAATCCAGCGACAGGTGAGTTAATTAAAACCAATACCATATTAAAAGATATTACAGCAACATTAAAATCACCAATAAGAGGTGAGGTTGTTGCATGGCTTCATAAGTAATAATTAAACAAAAATGGAGATGTTTAAAAATCTACTAATTAAAAAATCATTATTAAGCAGTCTAATGTTTTTTTGCTTTTTTACAATTGTTTATGCTCAACATCATATAGGGAAAACTTATGAAAATTTAGAATTCAATGGAAGTTACATCATTTACAAAGATGTAAAAATTGAACTAGGACCTAAAGCCTTTTTTATTGATGGGGAACTGTCAAATGAAGAAGTTTCAAAATACAAATATGTTTATAATTCTATAGTGGAAGCGTCAAAGTATCTTACTCAAGGTACAGAAAGCTCACCAATGGTGTTATACATAGCACCATGGGTATATTGGATTGATAACCCAGACGATCCAGAAATTAGAATGCCAGATAGAGTGGGAGGTTCGCCTATTGGACTTGAAATTTCATGTGAGTGGCTTAAGTTTCAAGGACTGTCAGAGCATCCTGAAAATGTTATTTTGGCCTCTAATCGCGGACAAACTATGGGTTCTAAAGGTAATTTTACCATGTTTAGAATTAATGGAGATGGTATCTGTTCAGAAAATATCACCTTTGGGAATTATTGTAATATCGATTTGGTATATCCACTAAACCCTGAATTAAATAGAGAAAAACGCGGATCGGCAATTGTGCAGGCTCAACTCATATTTTCTAATGGGGATAAAGTAGTGGCTCGAAATTCACATTTTATAAGCAGACTAAACTTAGGACCGTTTTGGGGTAGTAAACGCACTCTTTTCGATAGTTGCCATTTTGAAATGACAGACGATGCACTAAATGGAAGTGCCGTTTACCTTAATTGCACTTTTGATTTTTATTCATCTAAACCCTTTTACCGAACTGATGGCACTGGATCTGTATTCTTAAATTGTGATATTCAAGCTTATACAAGAGGTAATCAATATTTTGAAAAAGCGAATGGACCTGTCACGGTTATAGATACTCGGTTTTCTGCTAAAGATTTAAGTTATATAGGCTGGCGAGATATTCCAGATAAAGAGGCTCGTTATTATCAATACAATGTAAGTTTGAATAATAATCCAATCGATATTGGTGAAAATGATGCTTTTGCAACTGTTGATATGACAGATAAAAATATTTTAAATGCATATCGTTTTGAGCATGATAATAAGGTTGTTTATAATACTTATAATTTACTGCGAGGTAATGATGATTGGGATCCAATGGGAGTTAAATGTATTGTTGAAAAGGTTGAAAATGAATCTGGTAAAAACTATTCAAATATACCAACACAATTGATTGTTAAACCTACACAACAAACATTAGAAACTGGAAAAGATTCTTTGCTTCTTGAAACAATTGTGAATCGTTTTGGGAACTTTGAAATTAAAAATGAAAACGTATATTGGGATATTGCTTCAGAATATAAATCATTAGTTGCCTTAAAACCTCAAGAAAACGGTGCCTGTTTAGTGATGCCAACAAACAATAACAACGAAACAAAAGAGGTTGTTATAAGGGCTTTTACTGATTCAGGGTTAGAAACTGCTAGTGTATTATATATAGCACCTTCATTTATTGATCCACCGGCATTCAAAAAATTCCCCAAAATAAGCAAAGCCAAAGATGGAAAGTTACAAGTTGTCTATGATTTAGATATGACTTTTGAAGACAAATCTTTAATTAGTTGGTATCGATGTCATGATGATCAAGGTAACCATCCCATTGAAATTGCTGTTTCAAGGTTTAGCAAACCGATGAAAACCTATCAACTTTCTGCTGGAGATATTGGTTATTATATTATGGCTAGAGTATCGCCTAAGCATATACGTTGCGATGCTGGATCGCCTCAATCTACAGTTTTTAAAAAAGTAATTTCAGCTAAAGATATTATGAATCAATCCCATGTTTTAATTCCGAATTTGGAAAATATGTCGGGGAAATATCAGCCTGAAATATGTCTAGGTTTTTGGTCGCTTGATAGTTATGCACCGTCAGATACTCAAGAATATAATTGGGAAGCAGATAATAGTCGTGATCCTTGGTATTATGGAGAAGGTATTAATGGTGCTGCTGGAACAAAAGGATTTGTGCAAAACACAAAAGGTGCACGTTTGCGTTACACACCAGTTGGAGATGTTTTTGGAGATATGAAAATTAGTTTTACCGCTATTCCATCTAAAACAGCAGGACAAGGGTTTAGCAGTGCTAGAGCCCAATATTTGGATATTGGTATAAAAATGGATATTAAAAATATGAATGGTTATGCATTGCGATTAATTAGAACTACAAAATATAGCGATGCTACAGATTTTGTTATAATGAAATATGAGAATGGAAATGCGACTCCAATAAGTGAATCTGTTTCCGCATCGTGTTTCCGTCCAAATTGTAAAATTATAGTTGAAGTAAAAAATAATAAATTAATAGTTCATGCTGAAAACACTAATGAGTATTTTTCAGCACACGAAAATGATGAAGTTGTTAAAGTTGTAGATATGCAAGCTGAAATTACTCCTAATAAATTTGGGGGCTTGAGTTTTCAACATACGGGAACTGTGAGAAGTGGCGCGACTTTGATAAAAGATTTAAAAATAGAATGGTTGTAAAAATGTTAAAAAGATGAAAAAAATAATATTTAGTAAACCCTTTATTTTAATAATTATAGCTTTATTCTCTCTTGCTTTTTTTCAGTGTAAAAATGACAATCAGCAAATAAAAAAAATAATAGAAGAACCTACATATTCAAACCCTATTTTAGGAGGTGATTATCCAGATCCATCCATTGTACGTGTTGGAGCTGATTATTATATGACGCATTCTTCTTTTAATTATTATCCTGGATTGATTATTTGGCATTCTACAGATTTAATTCATTGGGAACGTATTTCTCATGCACTTATAAAAAATGTGGGGTCTGTTTGGGCGCCAGATTTGGTTTTTGTAAATGATAAATACTATATTTATTTTCCGGCTGGTGGCACTAATTGGGTAGTGTATGCAGATACTCCAAAGGGTCCTTGGAGCGAACCAATCGATTTAAAATTAAATGGATTTATTGATCCAGGTCATTTAGTTGATGCCGACGGGAATCGTTTTTTATACCTTTCGAAGGGCTATGTTGTAAAATTAACAGATGATGGACTTGCAACAGCTGAAACACCTGTTTTTAATTACGAAGGTTGGCAATTTCCTAAGGAATGGAGTACGGAATGTTTTTGTTTGGAATCTCCAAAATCAACCATAAAAGATGGATATTATCATTTAATAACTGCCGAAGGTGGAACTGCTGGTCCAGCAACAGCACACATGGTGGTTTCTGCTCGCGCTAAATCACCTTATGGACCATTTGAAAACTCACCTTATAACCCCATTGTGCATACAGAAAATAGAGGTGAACGTTGGTGGAATCAAGGACATGGTACTTTAGTTGATGATATAAACGGTGATTGGTGGATTATGTATCATGGTTATGAAAAAAACTTTCAAACATTAGGAAGGCAGACTTTAATGTTGCCAATAGGATGGACTGAAGATGGCTGGTTTAGAGTGCCTGAAGGTGTCAATGCATCGGATAAAATTCCTGTTCCAGATTTAAAAATGTCTGATGCATCTCATAGTCTTAATGATAATTTTGATAATTCAGAATTAAGTCTTCAATGGCAATTCTATAAAGACTACAACCCAAATCGATTTAAATTAAAAAACAGCAAATTACTTTTTAAAGCAGAAGGGAAATCGTTCCTAGATAGTTCACCAATTCTTGTTAATAGTTCAGACAGAAAATATGAAGTTCAGGTTGAATATACCGTTGAAAAAGGAGTTGAGGTAGGACTTTGTTTGTATTATAACGAAGTAGCAAATATGCATATTTCTGTAACTGAAGATAAATTTACTGTTTATAATCGTCAAAAACGAAAAATTAGCGAAGCAAACACTTTTGGTAATCATGGTTTTTTGCGCATTTTAAATGATGAAAACGAAGTTAGTTTTTATTATAGTGCAGATGGTGAGAATTGGTCTCGTTTAGAAAGAAGCATTGAAGCTAGCGGATTTAATCATAATGTTTTTGGTGAGTTTTTAAGCCTTCGTGCAGGAATATTTGCTTTTGGAGAAGGTAGCGTACAATTTGATAATTTTATTTATAAAACTTTAGATTAATCAAACAAAAACAGATGAAAATGCTAAATAAAAAAAATAAATACGGAATGTTATTCCTTTTTATCATGCTATTGTCGTTTTCAAATAGCCGTTTAAATGCTCAGTCAACGACTAAACAAACCGAAAAAATTAGTACAAGACCGTTTGGTGATGGTGTTAGGCATTGGTACAATATTAAAGACAAGAATAATATTGTAGACCCAGTTCCAAATCAACCTAGATATGATGAATCTGATTACACTAAAATAGCTGATAATATTATCCGATTTCAGCGAAATAATGGAGGTTGGCCAAAAAATTACGATATGCGAGCTATTTTAACTTCAGAACAAATAAATCATGTAGTTAAAACAAAACATATTTTAGAAACTACCTTTGATAATGCAACTACGTTTACTCATATCTATTACCTGGCCCAAGTTTATACTGCAACCAAAATCGAAAAATATAAAGATGCTTTTTTAAAAGGGCTTGATTTTATATTTAAAGCACAATACTCTAATGGAGGTTGGCCACAATATTATCCATTAAAAAATAATTACAGTCGCTATATTACCTTTAATGATGAAGTTTATATGGGTATAATGAATTTGCTAAAAAAAATTATTGATAATGACCTAAATTTTATCTTTGTAGATAAAAAGCTAAAAAAGAAAGTGATTTTAGCATACAATAAAGGATTAGACTGTATTTTAAAAATGCAAATTGTTAATCAAGGGAAGTTAACTGTATGGTGTCAGCAACACAATGAAATTGATTTATCACCAGCTTGGGCACGTGCTTTCGAGCCACCAAGTATTTGCAATAAAGAAAGTGCTTCTGTGGTTTTGTTTTTAATGAACATAAACAATCCTAATGATGATATTATTCAATCCATACAAAGTGCAGTAAAATGGTTTGCAGATTCTAAAATTTACAATACCAGAGTAGAATCATTTAAGATTGTCCCAGTAGAGTCAAAATTTAAAACTATAAATTACGACCGCAAAGTAGTAATAGATTCATCAGCACCTCCTATTTGGACTCGCTATTGTGAATTAGATACAGGAAGACCTTTATTTTGTGATAGAAATAGCAAATACTTATACGCAATGGCAGAAGTTAGTCAAGAACGACGAAATGGTTATGCATGGTACACTTATGCGCCTCAAGTGGTATTAGATGAATATTCAGAATGGCAAAAAAAATGGGCACCTAAAAATAGTATTTTAAAATCTTAAATAGAGCGTATGAAAAAACAGATTATAATTTTAGTAATGCTATTTGGAAGTATCTTGATTTACGGTCAAACACAAGATACTATTTCATATTTTGCTACTATTATTAAATCTAATGTTTATAAAGATTACAAAAAAATGTATCGCCCAAGTAGTGGTTCATTAGTTTATCCGTTTTTAACTCCAGGAAGTAACCAATACGCTAATGTTTTATGGGATTGGGATTCTTGGTTAAGCAATATTGCACTCAGACAAATTTTAACTGATATAGGTTCAGATAAAGACAAAAAAGAAGCTGTTAAATATGAACAAGGTTGCGTGCTTAATTTTCTGCATTATGGCGATTGGGATGGCTATTGGAGTAGATAATGATCCTGCTACTTTTTTTAGACCAGCAAAAAGTTCTGGTTCTATATATTTAAATTGCTTGATGTATAAAGAGCTGTTGGCAATGGTTTATTTATCAAATCAGTTAAATCAGTCAGAAATAGGTAAAGAATTTGCTGAAGATGCTAAAAATTTGAAATCTGCCATTCAAGAACATTGTTGGGATGAACGTGATGGATTTTTCTATAGTGTCGATTTAAACTTAACACCAGCTAAAAACCGACTTGATAATACTTTAGGTAAAGATTTTATGATTCATAGTGGTTACCCTCGAGATTACGATTGCCTTATTCAACGTATTGAAGTATGGTCTGGGTTTCTGGCGCTTTGGGCAGGAATAGCAACACCAGATCAAGCTAAACGTATTGTAAAAGAACATTATTCTAATCTTAAAACGTTCAATTCTCAATCGGGTGTGAGAACACTTTCTAAAATGGAAAAAATGTATAGCATGCGTGCTAGTGCAAACCCATCTAATTGGAGAGGTCCTATTTGGGGTATTTCAAATTATATGGTATTTAAAGGTTTAAAAGATTATGGATTCAATATTGAAGCTAAAGAATTAGCATTGAAAACAGTGTGGCTTTTTGGTAAAGATTTTGAAACGAATGGAGCTTTACACGAATATTACGAGCCAGAAACTGGTGAACCTTTGTTAAACAAAGGCTTTCAAAACTGGAATTATTTAGTTTTAAACATGATTGCTTGGCTGGAAGGAAATCAAGTTGTTGAAGAATTTTAATATATAAATTAATAAAAAAAGAGTCGATGAAAATATTACTATTGAATTTAATATTGTTATGTGTATTAACTGTAAATGCTAAAGAATCTAAAGAAGATCTTATTTTAAAAGACGAATATAATATGGTGGTTGCGAAAGATGGTAGTGGTGATTACACAACTATTCAGGATGCTATATATGCTTCAAAATCATTTCCGTATCAACGCGTCATTATTAATATAAAAAATGGTGTATATAAAGAAAAAGTGCATGTGTATTCTTGGAACACTTATGTAACATTAATTGGTGAAAGTAAAGAACATACAATAATTACTTTTGATGATTATTTTAGTAAATTAAATTTAGGACGAAATAGTACATTTCATACTTCAACGGTATTAGTAGAAGGTAATGATTTTGTTGCTAAAAATTTGACTATTAAAAACGCATCAGGTCCTGTTGGACAAGCCGTAGCTTTATCTGTTAATGCAGATAGGTGTTATTTTGAAAATTGTTCGTTTTTAGGATTTCAGGATACACTTTATACAGCAGGAGAAGGTTTTAAACAATACTTTAAGAATTGTTATATTGAAGGAAGTGTCGATTTTATTTTTGGTGAAGCTACTGTGCTTTTCGAATCTTGTACATTAAATAGCAAAACTAATTCATATATTACAGCAGCCTCTACACCAAAAAATCAAAAATTCGGGTATGTTTTTAAAAATTGTAAGTTAACTGCAGATGAAAAGGTTGCGGCTGTTTATTTAGGACGACCATGGCGCTTGTATGCAAAAACGGTATTTATTAATTGCGAAATGGGTAAACATATTAAACCAGAAGGCTGGCATAACTGGAATAAAAAAGAAGCAGAATCTACAACATTTTATGCCGAATATAATTGCTCAGGAGAAGGCTATAAACCAAATAGTAGAGTAGCGTGGTCACATCAATTAAAAAAATGTCAAGCCAAAAAATATAAAATAGAGGTCATTCTGGAATCTAATTCAGGAAAAGAGAAAAATAAGTGGTATCAAAATTTGTAATAAATTTTAATGCCACTTTATTTATAATATTATTCTTTTTTTAAGCCCAACTTATGACCAGCAATAGCATAGTATAAAATGATGATATAACAAGGTAATAAAATCCAATACCCTTTAGTTGATGCTGTTGCTGTCGCTAATGATTCATTCATACCTTGTGCTAAGTATGCTGCTTTATTTCCATCAACGAATCGCCCGTATAAGGGCGGAATAATAGCGCCTCCAGAGATAGCCATAATTAATAATGCGGAAGCTGTTTTTGTAAATTTACCTAAACCTTTTAATGTTAAGGGCCATACCGCAGGCCAAACTAAAGCGTTTGCTATTCCTAAAGCAGCTACAAATAAAACAGAAGTATATCCTGTTGAATAAACAATGCAGAAAGACAAAACAATACCAATAAATGCACTTACTTTTAAAGCAGTCGTTTGGCTAATAAATTTCGGAATTAAAATAGCGCCCAAAGCATAGGTAGCAACCATGGCCATTAAGGTAAAGGTTGTGAAAAATTTGGCATCTGTAGCAGGAATACCTAAAGAAATCCCATAAGCTATAATGGTATCTCCTGCAATAACTTCAACACCAACATACATGAATAATGTTAACACGCCTAGCCAAAGGTGAGGAAACTGAAAAATACTGGTTTTAGTCGTAACGCCATCTTTTGATGCTTCGATAGGTTCTGCTTCAACATGTGGTAATGGGGCTTTTCTAATTAAAATACCTAATACAAATAAAACAATCGCCATAACAATATAAGGCATTACAACGCTGTCTGCCATAGTATCTAACAATTGAACTTTTTCTGTGTTGGATACAGTTGCTAGTTTTTCATTAATATCGTCGATGCCTGATAATAAAAGTGCTCCAAAAATAAGAGAGCCTAAAGCACCTGCTACTTTGTTTGCTATTCCCATAATCGAGATGCGTTTTGCAGCACTTTCAATAGGACCTAAAATAGTTATATAAGGGTTTGATGCTGTTTGAAGTAATGTCATTCCTGCGCCTTGAATAAAGATTCCGCCTAAAAACATCCAATAAGTTCTTGCCTCTGCAGCTGGAATAAAAACTAAAGCACCTAATCCCATAATAAATAACCCTAGAGACATCCCTTTTCTATATCCAATTTTTTCCAAAATATAAGAAGCAGGTAATGCCATGACTACAAATGAAATGTAAGAAGCTGATGCTACTAAAAGTGATTGAGCTGATGTTAATTCGCTTATAGTTTTCATGAAAGGAATTAAGGCACCATTAATCCATGTTACAAATCCGAAAATAAAAAATAGTCCTGCTATAATTATAATGGGAATTAGTGTATTGTTTTTTTGTTCTGCAGATTGGTTTGTGTTCGACATATATTAATTATTATAAACTAACTTAAAAAATACGTTAAATGTTTTTTGTTTGTAATTATGAGGCAATTTAAACTATTCTAATTTATCATTAATATTGAAAACTATAAAGGATTAAATTTATGAATACTATACTTATCTGCAAAACCTCTATTAAAAGGATGTTTAATATGGGGTTTTGACTTTTCATTATAAAGTTTTTTTGTTTTTATATGCCTTTTTAATTTGTTAACTTCACGCAGTTTTAAAATTTTATAAGAATGAAACTTTATATGAAAATTAACCTTATTGTTTTGTTGTTAATTGCAACAAGTTGTATGGCACAACAAACTACAATTTATACCATTGGAGATTCAACAATGGCAAATAAAAAGAACCCTGAAACAAATCCAGAACATGGTTGGGCGCAAGTTTTACAACAATTTTTTAATGATAATACAATTATAGATAATAGAGCTGTAAATGGTAGAAGTAGTAGGAGTTTTATTGGAGAAGGTCGTTGGGATTCAATACTTAAAACATTAAAAAAAGGCGATTATGTTTTTATACAATTTGGACATAACGATCAGAAATTTAAAGCACCTTCACGTTATACAAACCCGCATTCTGGATATCGTCATAACTTAATTAAGTTTGTTGAAGAGACTAGAGAAAAAGGGGCAACTCCAATTTTGTTTTCATCTATTGTTAGAAGAAATTTTAATGAGCACGGAACTTTGATTGATACGCATGGAGAATATCCTTTAGAAACCCGTTTGGTTGCTTTAGAGTATAATGTACCATTTATAGATCTTCAATATTTAACAGAGGTCTTAGAAATGTCTTATGGTGTTGAAGGCTCTAAAAAACTACACTTGCATTTTGAGGCAGGAGAAAATCCATATTATAAAAACGAAAAACATGACAATACACATTTGTCAAAATTAGGTGCTACAGAAATAGCCAAACTTGCAGTAAATGAATTGAAAAAGAAAGCTTCATATTTATCAAAATTGATAAAGTAACAAGTAAGTTTTATAAATACCACTTATTAATAATAAGGTGAATATTTCAAAGGGTTTTAGTGATTATAATAAGACGGTTTCTTGTTAAAAAAAATAGTAGCGCTATCCATTTTTATTCTGGGTTTTAATTTGCTACTTTTGGATTCAAAATAATTTAAACTAATATAATGAAAACAATTAAAATTTTAAGTATCGTACTTGGGGCAGCAATCATGTCATCTTGTAATAATAAAAGCATTACAAATAAGTCTTTAAAAACTGAAATTGATTCAGTAAGTTATGCTATTGGAATGGATGTTGCAAGAAATATAAGTACAACTGCTACTGAAATAGATAAGGATATTTTAATACAAGGATTAGTTGACGCTTCAGATTCTACCGCTTTAAAAATAGAAAAAGATAAAGTACAACAAATTATAAGTACTTATTTTCAAAATAAACAAATTGCAGATAGAAAAAAGCAACAGGAAGAAGCTGCGAAAAAAGCAGAAGAACAGTTTGCTGATGTTAAAGCTGCTGGAGAAAAGTTTTTAGAGGATAATATGACTAAAGAAGGTGTTGAAATTACTGAAAGTGGTTTGCAATATGTTGTTGAAAAACAAGGAGCTGGAGACAAACCAACAGCAGCATCTACTGTAAAAGTACATTACCATGGGACATTAACAGATGGAACTGTTTTTGATAGTTCTGTTGATAGAGGTACACCAGCGCAATTTGGAGTAAGTCAAGTTATTCCAGGTTGGACTGAAGGTTTGCAATTAATGGCTGTAGGTTCTAAATACAAATTTTTTATTCCTCAAGGATTAGCTTATGGAGCAACTCCACGTCCAGGAGGGGCTATCAAACCATTTATGCCACTAGTATTTGAGGTAGAATTATTAGAGATTGTTAAATAAGATTTTTATTTATTTAAATTAAAATATAAAGGCGGAGAATTGTAATTCTCTGCCTTTTCTTTGTTAGAGAAAGAGCGTACTTCTTAAATCACTCTAATTTAGAAATAGTAGCAAAGAAGTGACAAAAGTCACATTTATATAATTTGGAAGTATTATTTTTGGCACAGTGAAAATAGTATCTTCTATATTATCTTTATTTTTAATTGCAATTATTTTGTTTAATTGCTTGCGGGTATCTTTTACGTATGCTTATTATGTTATAGATACAGCTAATTTTATTGAAAGGCTTTGTGAAAATAAAGACAAACCAATAATGCAATGTAATGGCAAATGCCATTTAAAAAAGGTTACCCAAAACAACAATGCGAATGATGACAAAGTGCCTAATAAAGGTATAGATTTTAAGGAAGTTATCTTATATGTTGTTAATCCGTTGTCATTCAATTTTATAAATACTACAGTAAGAAAAAAGGAAATAAGTAATTATAATAATTTATATGCTTATTTGTTAATTTCTATTTTAGATTATCCTCCAGAATTATCGTTCTCACATCTTAAAATTAAAAATTCAGAAGCATAAGTAAGCTTCTGAAAATCTATTTATTTCAATTTTAAACATAAAAAATGAGAACATTTTGCAGTATGCTATGTTGCATGCTTATTTATGCTATGTCTTTTTCTCAAGAAAAAAAAGATATAGCAACAGATTCGATTGTCCAAAAAACAGTACAACTTGATGAGGTTTTGGTAAAAGGAAATGCTATTACAGATCCTATTCTTACTAAAGTTTCTAATGATTATCAAAAAAATATTGTTCAGCCTAAAAACGTGGCCGATTTATTTAACAATATCAATGGGTTTTCGGTTATAAAACGAGGTAATTATGCTATCGACCCTTCATTTAGAGCATCACAATATGAACAATTAAATATTCAGTATGATGGAGGTACAAAAGCAATGCATGCATGCCCAAATAGGATGGATCCTATAACAACGCATATCATTCCAGAAGAAGTTTCAAAAATAGAAATTATCAAAGGTCCTTATACGGTACGCTATGGCGCGACTTTTGGAGGCGTTATTAATATTGTAACCAATAAACCTAGTTCTGAAAACACAGGTTTTCATGGAAAAGTTTCTGGGGGTTATGAGTCTAACGGAGATTCGTATGTAACCATGTTGCAATTGCAACAAGTAACAAGTAAATATGATATTGTAGGCAATATAGGGTATAGAGATTTTGGTAATTATGAAGATGGCGACCAAACAGAAATTCCATCATCATTCCGAAGTACAGATTATGGAATTAAAGCGGGTTATAATTTTACAGATAACCAACGTTTACAAGCGCATTGGAGACAGTCATTTGGTAGAGATATATTACATGCCAGTTTGCCAATGGATACCAATTATGATAACAGTAGTGTGCTATCATTAGATTATAAATGGTCTATGATGGGCGACGTTTTAAAATCTATTACAGCAAAAGCTTATTACAGTTATGTAGATCATTTAATGACTAATAAGGACAGACCTATGTTTATGATGATTGAGGCAACATCTGTGGTTGAAGCTACAACAATAGGAGGTAAGTTAGAACTAAATTGGAAGCCATTAAAAAAACTTAACCTGTTTTCTGGTATTGACATGTTACATATTGCTAGAGATGGTAATAGAGATCGATTGGTGAAAATCATGAATGGAAATATGTTGCCAACACCAAAATTGTTTAATGATAAAATATGGCAAGATTCATATATAGATGATATCGGTATGTTTACTGAGGCTAAATGGTCGGTAAATAAATCGACTGTTGTAACGGCAGGAATTCGTGCAGATATTGTAATATCTGATATTAAAGATCCCGAAGCAGATTTTGAAGCGATGTATGATTTAAAAAAACGTACCGAAGAAAATATAAGTACAACCGTTTCTGTTAAAAAAATAGTATCAGATGATTTTACGCTTGAAGCGGCTTACGGACGAGGTGTACGTTCTGCTAATATGATGGAACGCTATATTAATCATTTTACTGTTGGGCAAGATTCGTATGAGTATATTGGGAATCCAAACTTAAAAGCAGAAGTTAATAATCAATTTGAAATTGGGTTTAAAGGACATGAAGATTTAAAGGGAAGTTTAAATACATTTAAATATGAGACGTCTTTTTATTATTCTTTTTTTCAAAATTATATTGTTGCCGTTGAAGACGCTAGTTTAACTAGAAAATATATGCCTTCACAACAACCTGTTCATCCAAAGGTGTTTCAAAATATAGATAAAGCATATAAAACAGGTTTTGAAGTAACGGCACAATTAGATTTTTTAAAGAATTATTATTTTAAATCAGAAGCATCTTATGTGTATGCTAAAAATAAAGATTTTAATGAATCTTTACCACTTATACCACCATTTAAGGCAACACTATCAGCTGGTTTTGAAAAGACTAAGTTTTGGGCTAATGCACGCTATAATATTGCTAGTAAGCAGGACAATATTTCTAAAACTTTTGGAGAAACAAAAACAGATGGTTATCAAACTTTAGACTTTCGTTTAGGCGTAAAGCCTTTTAAAAATGTATCTTTAGGAGTTGCGGTATTAAATGTGTTTGATGAAACATATCACAATCATTTAAATTTTTCATTTAATAATCAAACTAATTTTGGTAGAGTTCCAATTAATGAAATAGGAAGAAATGTAACGGTATTTTTACAAAAGAAGTTTTAGTTTAAAAGAGACTGTTTGAGGGATTAGTTGTCAAGTCGGAATAGTTTTTCAGACAGCCTCTTTTATTTAAATACTAAATTACTCCTCGGGATTTTCTTTTTTCTTGCCTCCCATCATAAATTTTATAAGGAAACCTATCAATGTCAGGCAAACAATTCCAAATATAGCTATCATGATTGCTCCATTTGTCCAACTATAAAGTGATATATTTTGAGTTAGCATAATTTTAAAATTTAAGTAAATGTAGAAATCGAAATGGAGAATAAATATGACTTTTGTTAGATAATACTATTTCTAACGTGAAATAACCCAATAAAACAACTTCTTTTTCATCTGAATAAAAAATAGCTCTATTTTAAATGTGCAATTTTACATCAGAACTGGTATCATTGAAAATGATTTTTGTTTAAAACTTTAGCATAGTGTAAATAACAAACCAAGGTTGTAACTTTGCATTCTTAATTAATTTGTAAAAATATGAGCCATAAAGCTGGTTTTGTAAATATTATAGGAAATCCTAATGTGGGTAAATCTACATTAATGAATGCCTTTGTTGGTGAAAAATTATCAATTATAACTTCAAAAGCGCAAACAACACGCCATAGAATATTAGGTATTGTTAACGGAGATGATTTTCAGGTGCTTTTTAGTGATACGCCTGGTATCATAAAACCAGCATACGAGTTGCAAGAGTCTATGATGGATTTTGTAAAGTCGGCTTTTGAAGATGCCGATATTTTACTTTACATGGTTGAAATCGGAGAGCAAACATTAAAAGATGAATCATTTTTTAATAAAATAACCAACTCTAAAATTCCTGTTTTACTCCTTTTAAATAAAATTGATAAGTCTGATCAAGGTCAACTTGAAGAGCAGGTACAGCTTTGGGCAGAAAAAGTACCAAATGCCGAAATTATAGCGATTTCAGCTTTAGAAGGTTTTCAGGTAAAAGAAGTGTTTGATAGAATTATTGAGTTGTTACCAGAATCGCCAGCGTTTTATCCAAAGGATCAATTAACAGATAAGCCAGAACGTTTTTTTATAAATGAAACTATTCGTGAAAAAATTCTAATGCATTATAAAAAAGAAATACCATATGCTGTAGAAATAGAAACAGAGGAGTTTTTTGAAGAAGATACTATTATTAGAATTCGTTCTGTAATTATGGTAGAACGAGAAACTCAAAAAGGTATTATTATTGGGCACAAAGGAAGTGCCTTAAAACGTGTAGGTGTAGAGGCTAGAAAAGATTTAGAAAAATTCTTCGGAAAACAAATTCACTTAGAATTATATGTAAAAGTGAATAAAAATTGGAGAAGTAATCAAAATCAATTAAGACGTTTTGGTTACAATAACTAATAAAGAAATAATACTAGTTTAATTATTAACTAACATTGAAGTAAAGTAAAAAGATAATCTTTGCTTGAAGATATATAGTTAGTTTTGAGTTAGTTTAGTTTTAAAAGCTTTAGTTGAATTATTTCAATTAGAGCTTTTTTTGTTTAAAACGCGATGCATAAAATCATTTAACTCGTGCATTTCAGTTTTACTTGACGCTTTTCCTATTCTACCACCAAAATATAATGCAAACCAAATTATTACCATAAGTAGCATAAGGCTAACTTGTATAGTATAATTACTTTTTAACGATAAATTGGTATAAGCCCAAACACCAAATGCAATAAATAAACCCGCTACCATAAAATGGAGAAACATAAAAAGCGTCCAAACGGTTGGACTGGGACCAAACAAACCATGAAGCAAACACGTATTTTTATTAACTTCATTAATTTCTAAATGTAATTGAGGCGACCAAAAATGTTGCTTGTGTTTAGGGAACTTAATAAACACATGGTCGTCTATTACAGTTACTATAAAATCAGATTGCTTATTTTTTTCTGACTCGAAAGATTTTAAAACAGTTTCGTTATTTTGGCTTAATTCAAGCTTAAATCGAGGTCGTAAAACAATGTCGTTAGTTATTGGCATTATTGTATTTAATTGGTATTGTAAAGTACTATTTTTTATTTAAAACCAAAAGTGCTTCAATCTTTACTAAAAAACAGGTATTCGTCGCTTATATTTTCTATTTTTGCAAAATATTTCAAATTAGGAATATAAATAAATCAGTTTTAAGCTGTTAGATAAATTAGAGTATGAGTAATATAGTAGCTATTGTAGGAAGACCAAATGTAGGTAAATCAACGTTTTTTAATCGTTTAATTCAGCGAAGAGAAGCCATCGTTGATGCCGTTAGTGGAGTTACTAGAGACCGCCATTATGGTAAAAGTGATTGGAATGGGAAAGAATTCTCGCTTATAGATACAGGTGGATATGTATTAGGAAGTGATGATGTTTTTGAAGCAGAAATAGATAAGCAAGTAGAATTAGCTATTGATGAAGCTGATGCTATTATTTTTATGGTAGATGTAGAATCTGGCGTAACAGGAATGGATGAGGATGTTTCTAAATTACTTAGAAAAGTTAGTAAACCAGTATTTCTTGTTGTGAATAAAGTTGATAATGGTAAAAGAGCAGAAGATGCTGTAGAGTTTTATGCTTTAGGTTTAGGTGAATATTATACCATTGCAAGTATTAATGGAAGCGGTACTGGAGAATTGTTGGATGCACTTGTAGAAGCATTACCTGAAAACGAAGAGAAAGAGGAAGAAGTTGAAGCTTTACCACGTTTTGCTGTAGTAGGACGACCAAATGCAGGGAAATCTTCTTTTATAAACGCCTTAATAGGTGAAGATAGATATATTGTTACTGATATTGCGGGAACAACTCGTGATTCTATCGATACAAAATACAACCGTTTCGGATTTGAATTTAATTTAGTCGATACTGCGGGTATTCGTAGAAAATCTAAAGTAAAAGAAGATTTAGAATTTTATTCGGTTATGAGAAGTGTAAGAGCTATCGAGCATAGTGATGTTTGTTTAATAGTTCTAGATGCCACTCGTGGTTTTGACGGCCAAGTACAAAATATATTTTGGTTAGCAGAGCGTAACAGAAAGGGCATTGTTGTTTTAGTAAATAAATGGGATTTAGTAGAAAAAGATCATAAGTCTGTTAAAGAATACGAAAAAGCGATTAAAAAACAGATGGAGCCGTTTACAGATGTTCCAGTTATATTTATTTCGGCACTGTCTAAACAGCGTATATATAAAGCAATTGAAACAGCTGTTGAGGTTTACCAAAACCGTGCTAAAAAAATTAAAACAAGTAAGCTTAATGAAATCTTTTTACCGATAATAGAAAATTATCCACCGCCAGCATATAAGGCAAAATATGTGAAGATTAAATATATTATGCAGTTGCCAACACCGCAACCGCAGTTTGCTTTTTTCTGTAATCTTCCGCAATATGTGAAAGAACCTTATAAACGTTTTTTAGAAAATAAACTACGTGAGCATTTCGATTTTAAAGGCGTGCCTATTAGTGTTTATATGCGTAAGAAGTAAAATTTCAAATATTTTTATAAAATTAAAAAAGGTCTATACTTTAATAAAAGTATAGACCTTTTTTTTAAGAGAATAATAGCTTTTTAATTTGATGTTTTTTTACTCATCATAGTATAAAAACCTATTGCATTAATATTTATGTAGTTATCTTATTATTTTGTGAGATAATTAGTCTATTTTTATAGTAATTATCATCAATCAAATAAACTATTATGAAAAAAATCATTTTTGCATGCTTATTAGCGTTTTTAACTATTAGTGCTTTTGCACAAAAAACTATTGAAAACCCAGAATACAGATTAAGTTCAATTCCTGGTTCAATAACTAAAATTGAATTATTAGATACAACAACCGTTTTGCATTTTCATATCAAAACGTACCCTGGAAGGTGGGTTTCTATTCCTAACAAAACCTTTATACAAGATTCTAATGGAGGTGATCAGCTTTTTATAATTAAGGCGGAGGGAACAAAAATAAATAAACGACATATTATACCTGAGTCAGGTGAAATATTTTACACCTTGTATTTTCCGAAGTTAAATTCTAATATAAATACTATAGACTATGGTGAGGCAAATGATGGCGGTAATTGGTCTGTTTATGATATTTTAGTAAATGAAACTGAAGACACTTCAGTATTGCCAAAGGTACTTAGAGGTAATTGGTTGTTAGCAGATGGTAGTAATCTATTTAATTATGGGTTTTATGTTAATAATGCTATTGTAGACCGTGCCGTTTGGAATTATCAATCAGTTAAAAATAAAGGAAAAAAATACGAAATAATTTTAGAAAGAAACGGAGCATTAAAAACCATTCATGCAAAACTAGGTAAAAAAGGATTGGTAGATTTTGGAAGTAATGTAAAGGACTTGAAACCTTATAGTTTGGATCGTATTTATAATTCTAATTATAAAATAGTAGATAATAAACCATATAACGAATCCATGTTTCAAATAGATTCTACAACGTATTCAGGAGTTATAAAAGGATACACTAGTAAGATAGAAGAGAAAACAGGAATGGTATACGTAAACAACGTTTTCGCAGGTAATCAAGATTCTTATATGATAAAGGTTGCTGATGATGGAAGTTTTTCGGTTAAATTCCCAGTAAATTATCCACAACCTATTTTTGTACGATTACCATATGCTAATATATCTGTTTTTGTAGAGCCTGGAAAAGAAACATTTCATGTAATAAACGGAGATAAATCTTTCTTTATGGGAGATTGTGCTCAGGTAAATACAGATTTAGATTTAATGAAATCTATTAGAGACACAGGATTTAATAGTATACAGAAAAAAATAGGAGAATTGTCTCCAGAAGAATTTAAGAAACTATGTTTTGAAAGTAAAGAAAAGCAGTTGAAGGAATTCAATGAATTTCAGATAAATAATATTATAAGTAAAAAAGCAATACAAATAAAAAAAAATGATATTGAGTATAATGCTTTAGATAAACTTTCAGGTTATGGTTTGTATAGAAGAAGTATTGAAAGAAGAAATAAATCAGTTAAAAAAGAAGAAGATAAAATGCCTTATAAAGCGTTTAAAGTAGATGCTTCTTTTTATGACTTTATTTCAAAAGATAATTTAACTGATAAATTTCCTGTATTAACCACCAATTACTATTATTTCATTAATAGATTGATGTATGCAGATATTTTTAAAAATAATGCACAAACTAATTATACCACATCTGAAATTGTAGGTTTATTACTAAAAGATAATAAAGATTTGAGTGTTGATGTATTGAAAATGTCTGAAATGAGTAAGGAAATAGAAACACCGGAAATTCAATTAAAGCAGGCAGAATTTAAAAAAGCACATGGTGATACCCAACAGGCGTTTTATAAAAAATATATGAAAGATTATAATGCCTATGTAAAAGATAATAATATAAAGCTTATACATAATGATTATATTTTGAATGTAGTTGATTATTTGAAAATTAAAGGAGAAGAATTAAATCACGAAGAGCAAGAGCTTGTAGAAGCTTTCAAAAATATACGAACAGATGAAGAAACAAGAAAAACAAAAAAATTCAACGATACTTATGGTTTTATAAAGGCAGAGTTATATAAGAAATATAGTAAAGAAATTAGTGGCTTTTATAGAAATAAATCATCTATAGAAATAGATAATAGTATGAAGTCGTTTTTTGGTGTTTCAAATAGCTTTTTGTTCGATATTATTACTTCTCAGAGAGCTAGTAGGATTTTAAACGATTTTAATGTTTATAGCGATAATGATCTAAAGCTACTTAAAAAAAATATTAAAGACCCTTTAGTGTATAATTGTTTAGTAGCTGCAAATGAATTGACTAAACTAAAAATAGAACGAAACAAGACTTTAGGTGGTTATACAGTTAATACGGTTAATAAAACAGAAGGAGACGAATTGTTTGATACTATAGTTAAAAAATTCAAAGGAAAAGTAGTCTATGTCGATTTCTGGGCAACATGGTGTGGTCCATGTATATCTGGTATAAGAAAAGTTGCGTCTTTGAAGGAAGAAATGAAAGGTGATGATGTTGTGTTCTTATATATAACAAACCAAACGTCTCCAGAAGGAACATGGAAGAATAGTATTCCTAATATTAAAGGCGAGCATTATAGAGTTTCAGCAGATGAATGGAATTATTTGTCTGATAAGTTTAAAATTTCTGGAATACCTCATTATGCTTTAGTTAATAGAGAAGGCAAAGTAGTGAGATATAAATTAGGACATAGAAATAATACTAGTTTAAAAGTGCTTTTAAAAGAAGAGTTAGAAAAGTAAAAGCATTGAATGTTTAAAAAAAGAGGGATAGATTTTTATTAAAATCTATCCCTCTTTTTTTGTTTTCGATAAAACTAAATGATTACCAACCACCAGAGGAACCGCCGCCTCCAAAGCCACCACCGCCGAAGCCACCGCCAAAACCGCCACCACCAGAACTTCCAAAACCACCAGAAGAACCTCTTCGGTAATTGCCACGTCCCATATTGCTTAAAATAATGGCTTCTAAAATATCAATGCCTCCAGACCTATTACCTCTATTACCGCCACCACCACGTCTATTTTTAGAAATAGAAATAAGAATGATAATAAATATAAAAAAGAGAATAAATATAAGTTCAGTTGGGAACTTTGTATTAGATTTTCGAGTTCCTTGATATTCTCCGTTAAGTACTTCAAAAATAGCATCTGTACCACGATTTAAACCACCGTAATAATCGCCTTTCTTAAAATATGGAATAATGTCTCTTTCAATAATACGTTTAGATAAGGCGTCCGTTAAAAGGTGTTCTATACCATATCCTGTATTTATAGCAATCCTTCTGTCGTTTTTAGCCAGTAAAATTAAAATACCATTATCTTCTTTTTCTTGTCCAATGCCCCATTCTTGACCCCATTGCGCACCTAAAAAATTGATATTCTCCCCTTCGGTTGAATTGATAATAGCTATAACTATTTGAGTGGAAGTGGTGTCAGAATATTTTATTAACTTTTGTTCTAGACTGCTTTTTTGTGCTGATGAAAGTAAATTAGAATAATCATAAACACTAGTTTGAAAATCAGGTTTTTTAGGAATTTCAAATTGTGCATAGGAAAGACTAAAGCATAAAAAAGTAATAAACAAAAGCAGTAAAGCTTTTGTTTTTAAATGCAAATGAAGACTGAAGACTGAAAACTGCATATTATACACTATCCTTTAGAAATTTCATTAGATAATTCATCAATATCGCCATCTTGCCAAGGGAAATGTTTTTTTAGTTGTTCGCCAGATTTTATAATGCCTTCAACTAAGCCTTGTTTAAAGTTGCCTTGTTTAAAATAGGATTGCATAACATCTTTAGTGCTATCCCAAAAATCATTTGAAACCACATCATTTATACCTTTGTCTCCATAAATAACAAAAGCTTTTTCTTCAATAGCAACATATATTAATACGCCATTTTGGAGTTTGGTATTATCCATTTTTAAGGTATAAAATAACTCTAAAGCACGATTTGTAGCATCACCATTAGATGTTTTTTCTAAATGGACTCGTATTTCACCAGAAGTATTTAACTCAGCAATTCTAATGGCTTCAATAACTTCTTGTTCTTCTGATTGTGTTAAAAAATCTTCGATTTTAGACATTAAAATTCTACTTTAGGAGCATTTTCACTTCCTGAATCAGATTTGTATAAAGGCATTCCTTCAAACCCTCTCATACCGGCTATAAAATTGGTTGGAATTTTTTTGATAATAATGTTGTATTCTCCAGCAATTTGATTAAAACGATTTCGTTCTACATTAATTCTATTTTCTGTTCCTTCAAGTTGTGATTGGAGTTCTAAAAAACTTTTATCTGCTTTTAATTCAGGGTAGCGTTCTACAGTAACTAATAATTTAGATAAAGCACCGCTTAAACCCTGTTGTGCTTGTTGGAATTGAGCCATTTTTTCTGGTGTTAAATCACCCGCGTTAATGGTCGTTTTTGTTGCTTCAGAGCGTGCTTTGATAACGCCTTCTAAGGTTTCTTTTTCATGAGCGGCATAACCTTTTACTGTAGCTACTAAGTTAGGTATTAAATCAGCTCTTCTTTGATACGAACTTTCAACATTTGCCCATTGTGCTTTTGCTAAACCTTCTTTTTCAACGAGCATATTGTTTGTCCCAATTCCCCATTTAAATATTAAAAGAATTACAGCAATGATAATAATTAATGGTAGCCATTTTTTCATAAGAGTGAGTTTTAAAAGATGTTTTTTAATTGTTAATATGTAAGACACATAACTTATATAAAAGTTACATATTCAATTGTTTTTTTTAAGTAGATACTTAAAGATGTTCTTTTATTTTAATAAGTTGATTTCTTATGTCCTCTAGTTTGCTAACTATTTCAAAATTATTAAGAGTATCTTTTTTGCCTTCTTTTAAATGTGTTTTTGCTCCTTCAAGCGTAAAACCACGTTCTTTAACAAGATGATAAATGAATTTAAGATTTTTAATGTCTTCTGGAGTAAATTTCCGATTGCCTTTAGCGTTTTTCTTTGGTTTTAAAACATCAAATTCTTTTTCCCAAAAACGAATTAATGAGGTGTTTACATCGAAAGCTTTTGCAACTTCTCCAATAGCATAATAACGTTTTTCAGGTAAATTTATATACATATTAGTCTAAAGATTGGTTTTCTAATGAAGCATGCTCCAGTAGTTTGCTGAATTCTTCAGCAGTTAAACTTCCGTAATAAAAGTTTATAGGATTAATTCTTTGTTTGTCTTTAAAAACTTCATAATGGCAATGCGGTGCTTCAGAGCGACCAGTGCTACCAACAAAGCCGATAAGATCTCCCCGTTTAACTTTTTGGTTTTTTCTAACATTGTATTTATACAAATGGGCATAAAGGCTAACGTATCCAAAACCGTGATCAATTCTAATATGGTTTCCGTAGCCTGTTGCTCTATTATCTGCTCTAGCAACTACACCGTCTCCAGTAGCATAAATGGGTGTGCCTCTTGGGGCCGTAAAATCCATGCCCCAATGCATTTTTCGAGTTTTGTTAAAAGGATCTGTTCTCATACCATAACCTGACGCCATTCGGGTTAAATCTTTATTACTAACTGGCTGAATAGCTGGGATTGCAGCTAATAATTTTTCCTTTTCTTCAGCAAGTTTGGTTATTTCATCTAAAGATTTAGATTGTACAACAATTTCTTTTTGAAGAATATCTAAACGTTTGTTGCTTTCTATAATAAGTTTAGAATTGTCAAATCCTTCAAATTTTTTATATCTATTTACACCACCAAAACCAGCTTTTCTTTGTGCTTCTGGAATAGGGTTTGCTTCAAAATAAACACGATAAATATTATTGTCTCTATCCGCTATATTAGCTAAAACAGCCTCAGCTTCATCCATTTTTTTATTCAATAATTCAAATTGTAATTGCGTATTTTGTAAATCTCTTTTTAAAGCACGTTCTTTAGGTGATTCAACATATTGACTTGCTATAAAAACAAATAAAAAACCGAATAGCGCAGAAGCTAAAAGAAATACAGCAGCATACTTAAAAGTAGTTCGCTTTCTGCGTTCTATCTTTTTATATGAAAGCGATTCGGAATCGTAATAATATTTTACCTTACTCATTACCTAAAATATACTATTTTTGCAATTCATAAAATTCAACCTAATAGTTGTATTTTATATGTAAACGACCAAACCTACAAAAAATTATTACAATACTACTTATGTTAGTATAGTTGTAGGTTCGCTCTCTCCATCATTTAAATTGGAAAATGGAGAGTAAAGATAAAAATTGTTTTGTAATTAATATAATTTAATAGAAAAGAGAATACATAAATGAAGTCTCAAGATATTCGATCTAAGTTTTTAAGTTTTTTCAAAGAAAAACAACACACTATTGTATCATCTGCACCCATGGTTTTAAAAGATGATCCAACTTTAATGTTTGTAAATTCTGGGATGGCACCTTTTAAAGAATATTTTTTAGGAAATGCTCAGCCTAAAAGTAATCGAATTACCGATACCCAAAAATGCTTGCGTGTGTCTGGTAAACATAACGATTTAGAAGAGGTTGGTTATGATACCTACCACCATACACTCTTTGAAATGTTAGGGAATTGGAGTTTTGGTGATTATTTTAAGAAGGAAGCTATTGCGTGGTCTTGGGAATTACTCACAGAGGTCTTTGGTATTGATAAAGATATATTATACGTAACCGTTTTTGAGGGTAGTAAAGATGATAACCTTGAAATGGATAATGAAGCTTACGATTTATGGAAACTGTTTGTCTCTGAGGATCGTATTTTAAAAGGCAATAAGAAAGATAACTTCTGGGAAATGGGCGATCAAGGACCCTGTGGACCTTGTAGTGAGATTCATGTAGATATTCGTTCTGCAGAAGAAAAAGCTAAAGTTTCTGGAAAGGATTTAGTAAATATGGACCACCCACAAGTTGTCGAGATTTGGAATTTGGTGTTTATGCAATACAACCGTAAAGCTAATGGCTCGTTAGAGTCTTTGCCAAATAAGCATATTGATACCGGTATGGGGTTTGAACGTCTGTGTATGGTTTTACAAGGTGTACAGTCTAATTACGATACCGATGTGTTTACGCCTATAATTAAAGAGGTTGAAACCATAACAAATAAAAATTATGGTACAGACGAAAAGATTGATGTTGCAATTCGTGTTATTTCCGACCATGTTCGTGCTGTAGCATTTTCAATTGCCGATGGGCAGCTGCCAAGTAATACAGGAGCAGGATATGTTATTAGAAGAATCTTGCGCCGTGCTGTGCGTTATGGGTTTACGTTTTTAGATAAAAAAGAACCTTTTATATATAGATTGGTTGATATATTGAGTAAAAAAATGGGAACAGCATTTCCAGAATTAAAAGCTCAAAAACAACTTATAGAAAATGTAATTAAAGAAGAAGAGCAATCATTTTTAAGAACGCTAGATCAAGGTCTTATTTTGTTAAACAGGATTGTTGAAGAAACAAAAGGAGATACTGTTTCTGGTGAAAAAGCATTCGAATTGTATGATACTTATGGCTTTCCAATAGATTTAACAGCTTTAATTCTTTCTGAAAAAGGGTTGAAATTAGACGAAGAAGGGTTTAATAAAGAATTGGAAAAACAAAAGAAACGTTCTCGTGCTGCTAGTGAAATGACCACTGATGATTGGACGATATTACATAATGATGCAGAAGAAGAATTTGTTGGATATGATACCTTAGAAGCCAACGTAAAATTAACTCGATATAGAAAAGTAACCTCTAAAAAGGATGGTGAAATGTATCAATTGGTCTTTAATTTAACCCCTTTTTATGCCGAAGGAGGAGGACAAGTAGGAGATAAAGGCTATTTGGAAGATGCACATGGCGATGTGGTTTACATATTAGATACCAAAAAAGAGAATAATGTTATTATTCATTTTACTAAAAATTTACCTAACGATATTAATAAAAGTTTTAAAGCAGTTGTAGATGCTAAGCAACGTTATAGAACAGAGTGTAATCATACAGCAACACATTTATTACATCAAGCTTTAAGAGAGGTTTTAGGAACGCATGTAGAGCAAAAAGGATCTGCGGTACATTCTAAATATTTACGTTTCGATTTTTCACACTTTTCTAAATTAACTGTTGAAGAATTACGAGATGTAGAAAACTTTGTGAATAGACGTATAGAAGGTAAACTACCACTAATAGAAAAACGAAATATTCCAAAAGAAGAAGCTATTGCAGATGGTGCCATGAGTTTATTTGGTGAAAAATATGGAGATACTGTTCGTGCTATTCGTTTCGGACAGTCGGTAGAGCTTTGTGGAGGAACACATGTTAAAAATACAGGAGATATTTGGCATTTTAAAATTGTGTCTGAAGGTGCTGTAGCAGCAGGAATTCGTCGTATAGAAGCTATTACAAATGATGCTGTTAAAGATTTTTATTTTGAAAATAACCGCGCTTATTTTGAAATGAAAGATTTACTTAATAATGCTCAAGAGCCTGTTAAAGCATTACAGAATTTACAAGAAGAAAATACAAGCCTTAAAAAGCAAATAGAAGTTTTATTGAAAGATAAAGCTAAAAACATAAAAGGAGAACTTAAATCTGAATTGCAAGAAGTAAACGGGATTCAGTTTTTAGCAAAGAAATTAGACTTAGATGCTTCAGGAATAAAAGATGTGGCTTTTGAGTTGGGAAGTCAGTTTGAAAATTTATTCTTATTATTTGGAGCAGAACAAAACGGAAAAGCATTATTGTCTTGCTATATTTCAAAGGAGCTAGTAGCAAGTAAAGGTCTTAATGCAGGATTAGTAGTTCGCGAACTTGGAAAATATATCCAAGGCGGTGGTGGCGGACAGCCATTTTTTGCAACAGCAGGCGGAAAAAATCCTGATGGAATTGATGAAGCTTTAGAAAAAGCGAAGACCTATTTGACTTAGTCTCGAAAAGGCGCTAAGAAACAAAAACGACGTTAAATAACTGTGTTATTCCTGCGGAGGCAGGAATCCAATATGAATCTTCAAACCAAAATACCATTAGAAAAGCAGTCTAATAACCTTATAGACTACAATTCTAATATGCTTTTGTTAGGGTCATGCTTTGTTGAAAATATAGGAGAGAAGTTAGATTATTTCAAGATTCAAAATACTCAAAATCCGTTTGGGGTTTTATTTCATCCTAAAGCTATAGAAACTTTAATAGAAAAAGCAATTAAAAGAGAGCGGTATTCTGAAGACGATTTGTTTTTTTATAATGAACAATGGCATTGTTTTGATGCACATTCTAAATTAAGTCATGCATCTAAAGATAATTTGTTGAATGGGTTGAATTTTATTTTAGAGGCGACAGATAAGCAAATACAGAAATCTTCACACATTGTTATTACACTGGGTACATCTTGGGTTTATCGTAATAGTGAAAATAATAGTATTGTAGCTAATTGCCATAAAGTGCCTCAAAAGCAATTTAAAAAAGAATTGTTGTCTGTTGATGAATTATCAGAATCTTTAAAAAATATATTGAGCTTAATTAGAAGTGTTAATTATAATGCTTCTGTGATTTTTACGGTTTCTCCAATTCGTCATTTAAAAGATGGATTTGTCGAGAATACTCAAAGTAAAGCACATTTAGTTACTGCAATTCATCGAGTTGTAAACAATCGATCATTTTACTTTCCATCATATGAAATTATGATGGATGAACTTCGCGATTATCGTTTTTATTCAGAAGACATGATTCATCCTAATCAAACAGCGATAAATTATATTTGGGAAAAGGTTAAAGATGTTTGGGTTTCTACCGATACTTTGCAAACGATGGAAGACGTTGATGCTATCCAAAAAGGACTTCAGCATAAGGCATTTAATCCGCAATCTGAAGCACACCAAAAGTTTCTTTTAAATATCAAAGAGAAACAAATTCAACTTCAAAAAAAACATAAACATATAATGTTTTAAGTATATATGAGATTGTTTTTGCTTTTTAAATAATCCTGAGGCGATAAGTCCGTTACTTTTTTGAAAGCAATATAGAATGGATTGTATGAGGCAAACCCTGTTTTATATGCTAAAGATTCTAAAGTATTTAATTTTAAATAATCATTTTCTATTAGATTAATACTGTCTTTAATTCTACTTTGAGTACGATATTCATGAAAAGATATTTTTGAATGGTATTTAAATAAATACACCATGTGGCTTGTTGGAACACATAATTTTAGTGCAACATCTGAAATGGAAGTTTTTGGGTTTCTAAAAATTTGATTATTGTAGCTTAACTTATCGACTTCTTGAATATAGCTTACAATATTAGAATTGATTTTTTCTTGCAATTTTAAATCTGGATTGTTGCTTTTTGTTTTATTATCATCTATAATCCAATTATCATTTATTGAAAAGCTACTTTCATTGTTTTCTTCTGATATCGAACCGAATTTTAATATCTTTTTATTGAGAATAGGAATTCCATATAATATTTCTGGAGTGAATAAAATTTTAAAATAAATAAACAGCCAAAAAAATAATATTGGTAAAGGCATCGATTTTCCAGAAATGGTGTTTCCATTAATTATTTCAGTATAAATTGCTATTAATAGCATACTAGCAGTTAGAATATTAAAAGAGAATAAGTAGATAGTCCATTTTTTTATTAAAACAAAATGGGTATTATTTACGAGCATATTTTTTTTGAACCATATATTTTTACTTAATACTTTATATGTAATAAAAATATAAAATGCTGTAAAAAGTAAAATAAAAATAGCGTTAGTTAATTTACCGTAGAAGAAAATAAAGCTGTTTGCAAAATAAGTATTTGTATTTATTAAATAGAGAAGACCAATACATATAAAATGTTTTAAATCTTTAAGGTTGAAAAATTTATTTTGAATAGCTAGATTTTTATGATAAAGATAAAAGCAGGGAATAATACTCAAATAAAATATTGAACCAAAATGTTTATCTGGTTTAAATAAATTTTGTAATCCTAATTCGTAAGAACCTTGAATTAAAAATCGATGGGAAATAATAATTATAATAAAAAGTAAAAAGACATTAGAAAAAGGATTAGACTTATATGAAGTTACCATTAAAGCGATGGTAATCGTGCCAATAATACCAGTGAATAAAAATAAAAAGGATTCTATCAATTTGTTATATGGTGATTTTTAATAATCAAAAATAATGAATTAATATGGAGTTTTTATAAAGGAATAATGAGAGGGTAATGTTTATCAGTATATTACTTTTTTGAATAGATATTTTTGTTTTCTATTTGTGGTCTAAATAGTATATTTCTAGATGTTTCTTGCCCTAAAAGAAAGTGTCATTTTTTTTACTATTCAATTTATATAGTTATTGATTTACTTAAATAGTTATTGATTTGTCTAAAACTCGTTTCTAAATAATTGATTAGCTAGAATTCATCTATTTTTTCTATATGTTTACATTGCTATTATTGTAAAAGCTATTTATAATATTTGCTATTTATATAGAGATTTCTTGCTCTATTATGCGTTAGGATTAAATTTATTGAGGGTGATTTTTTAAAGAAGTGATTCTAACGACGTTTAAAGTTAAGGTTGTCTAGGAGAAGGCAACCTTTCTTTTTTATATCTACTAAATTACAAATGGAGTAATTCGTTGTATTTATTATATTCAAGGAAAAAGAAAATGCAACAGGTTGAGGTAATAGATAAAGGACTTTTACTTACTTCAGATCATAATGTTATGATACTTGTTTTTGATGGTTCAGAAAAATTTCATAAAATATTATGGTGCATCAGGTAAATGGACACATGAAGTTGATGAAATAGGTGGGTGTTTATATTTTTTGTTAAATGACACCACTGTTTATACTTACGGTCTTAAAAAACAAATTTTTTTGTTGATATTTTGTTTGATTAAGTGTAGTACTAACACTACTGCTCTTAATCTTTTTTTAATAACGGTTTGTCGAAAAATTACTTGGTATTCAGTCTTTTAGGTTAAATTTAAAATGCTATTAATCAGTTTATATTAAAAAACATCAGCTATTCGAAATCGATAAAAAGATTTGTGGTTGGTGTTTTTTTACATCAACTTATTTTTTAACTAGAAATAGAAAATCTAATCCATAATAAGTTAGAAGCGGTGCGAAAAGTAAAAAGCAAAAAGGAATAACTTAATATAATATTAGTTTAACGTTGTCTTAATAAGAAAATCGAGTCAGTGCTATATATTTGTAGTGCTATTAAATTAGAGTTAATTACATTAGTTAGACTTCATATGTCGAAGATAAGCTAGTGTTTTTTGCTTTATAAGAAATCCTTAAAGGTAGAAGTTAAAATATAACGAAAACCCAATGCTATCTATAGGTAATTTTCAAGATTTAAAATTATAGTTTATTGTTTAAACTACTCCAGCCACCACCATTCATACTCTCAATACCATTGCTTTTTAAAATAGCTGCTGCACTGCCAGAACGCATACCACTAGCACAACAGGTAATTACAGGTTTGTTTAGTTTTTTTATTTCTTGAATTTTAGAGTTAATGTTTTGTAATGGAATATTTTTAGATCCAGAAATAGCTCCTTGACTGTATTCTGCTTTAGTGCGTACATCAATAATAATAGCGCCTCTTTTTTTGAAAATCATTAATCATATCTTTTTTGTTCCCAAATAACATATTGAATAAACCCATAGTTTTATTTTTTTAGCAAATATCCTTAACTTATAATAAAAGAATGTAACATCTGTTACTAACAAATTTTATGTATATTTCAATCAGTAAATTTATTATTAAAATGAAACATTTATACTAGATTTTTGTTGCCCAAAGGTATGATTAAGTGGGTGTTACATGTGGTCAATAAAAAATAATAATTAAAAACATATGAAAGCATACGTTACTTTAAAGATAGAAAACAAAGTTGGATATATTGAGTTTTATCATCCCAATAGAAACTCGATGCCAAGTGATGTGCTTTCTCAATTAGAACAAACAATTATTGATGCTGGTAAAAATGATGCTATTAGAGTACTTGTTTTAAAAAGCGGAGGTGATAGAACTTTTTGTGCAGGAGCTAGTTTTAATGAGGTTGTTGAGATTGAAGATGAAGATGCTGGAATACAGTTTTTTTCTGGGTTTGCAAAAGTTATTAATGCGATGCGTAAATGCCCTAAATTAATTATAGGTCGCGTACAAGGAAAAGCTGTAGGAGGAGGCGTAGGTTTGGCAGCAGCAACAGATTATTGTTTAGCAAACATATATGCTTCTATAAGATTAAGTGAATTAAGTATTGGTATTGGGCCATTTGTTATAGAGCCTGCCGTGTCAAGAAAAATTGGAAAAACAGCAATGGCAGAAATGACTATAGATGCCGAATCCTTTTTTTCTTCAGAATTTGCTAAAAATAAAGGGTTATATGCTGAGGTTTTACCAACTACAGAGGCACTTGATATGGCTGTGAAAACTTTAGTAAGTAAATTAGCTAGCTACAATCCTGAAGCTTTAAGTCATATGAAACAAGTACTTTGGGAAGGTACAAGTCATTGGGATGTGTTGCTTCTAGATCGTGCTAAAATTAGCGGAAAGTTAGTGCTAAGTGATTTTACTAAGAAAACTTTAAAGCGCTTTAGGTAGTTGCTGCCGAAACTTTTTATGTGATTTCTGATCTATACATAATTAAAAAGCAACTCTTTCAAGTTGCTTTATGTATCTTATTAATTATGTGTTTTATTGTTGCGCTCCTGGAGGGTATTTTGCCATAATTTCAGTTACAAACTCTTTTATACGTTCTTCTTTTTTCTCCATATTTCGGCTTAAATATCCAGTTCCCATTCCTTGCCATACTAATTCCTTTTTCTTGGCATCAATAAGGTCTATATATAAAACACCTTGTGTTGTTACAGAGGTACTAGGTAGGTTGTTCCAACCCCAGCCCCAACCAGGTCCGAAACCTCCCCAGCCCCATGCGCCGTAGCCCCAAGAATTGTTGTAAACATCAACACGCTGTTGAGATTTTGTAAATAAACTTATTAATAAATCAGGATTTTCAGATTTTGTAAAACCTTTTGCTAAAAGTTCACTTTCAATAGCTCTAAGTATTCTACGTTTATCTAAATCGCTAATTTCGGCTTTGTCAATGCCTGTTTTAAAGAATGCAAAGGTTTTGTATTCACTAAATTTTGCGTTTTTATCATAATCGGCAGCTACTTTAACCGAGCTGCAAGATGTTACTACAATTAGCAATGCTAAAAGTGGTAGTATTTTTAATAAATTTTTCATAAAGCATTTTTTTTATGGTTATATGGAGTTTGTAAAACTTAATAATAACAGTACTTAACCTGATAATATTCTAATAAACAACCGTAATTATATATATCAATAATCATACCAAGGCTTTAGTAAAAAAAGTTAAAAGTATGGTTGTTATTTCTTTACAGCGTTGGTTTTTTTATCATATCCAAAGGGGCAATGTCTACATCCGCTTTCACAACAATATCCGCGTTTTAAGTGGTATTGCTCGGTAAAACATCGATAGCCTTCTGGTGTTAGGTAATAATCGCCTTCTTCTACTGGGATTAATTTCTTCATAATTATAACAAAGATAATGCATTTTGGATTGATTTTTGAAAGCTATAAGGTGGGATTTTTATTTCAAAATATATAGTGTCTAAAGGTTATTCAGGACTTACTGTTTTTTCGTTTTTATTGTTAAAAACAGAGGTTTAAAATGTAATAAAGTATTGTTGAATCATGAAAAAAATCATTTAAGACAATAATTAGAGATGTTTATTTTGCCTTTTTATCTGTTTAATGTTGTTGAGTTTTTAATTAGATTATTACAATATAAAAATTGGCATAAAGCTTATAAGAAAATGTCTTTTGAACGTAAAACATACTACAATGAATCTAATTCTAGATTATTTAAAGCAACGCGTATTTTGGTGTTTTTTGAAGTATCTTCGCGATTATGACTTTTAAGCTTCAAAATAGCGTTAACCAGCAAGTGAAACTACCTGAGGAATTGGGTGTTGAATTGTTTGTAAAGCGAGAGGATACAATACATCCGTTTGTGTCTGGAAATAAATATAGAAAGCTTAAATATAATATAACAGAAGCGCAAAAATCAGGATGTAAAACCTTACTCACTTTTGGAGGTGCTTATTCAAATCATATTGCTGCAGTAGCTTCTGCAGGACAAATTTCTGGTTTTAAAACTATTGGTGTTATAAGAGGTGATGAGCTTGCTAATAAAATAGATAGTAATCCAACATTGCGTTATGCTAAGCAATGTGGTATGACATTTAAGTTTATTTCTAGAACACTTTATAGAGAAAAAACATCAGAAGAATTTTTAAATAATTTAAAAGAGGAATTTGATGATTTTTATCTCGTTCCAGAAGGTGGTACTAATCACTTAGCTGTTAAAGGATGTGAGGAAATTTTAACTTCTGAAGATGCTTCTTTTAATTATATATGCTGTGCCGTTGGAACTGGAGGTACTATTTCTGGACTCATAAATTGTTCAGATCCTAGTCAAGAAGTTTTAGGATTTCCTGCCTTAAAAGGGGACTTTTTAAAGCAAGATATTAGTAAATTTGCAATTAAGAATCATTGGAAATTAATAACAGATTATCATTTTGGTGGTTATGCTAAAATAAATGAAGATTTAGTAGCGTTCATTAATCAGTTTAAAAATGATTATAATATTCCTTTAGATCCTGTTTATACAGGGAAAATGATGTTTGGTATTTTAGATTTAATCGAGAAAAATTATTTTCCTAAAGGTTCAAGAATTTTAGTAATTCATACAGGAGGCTTACAAGGAATTGATGGAATGAATGCTGTGTTAAAAAATAAAAATTTACCAATAATAAAGTAGTTTAATGAATAGAGTTTTATTAATAATATGTTTAGGTATAGTACTTTATAGTTGTAAGGCTAAAAAAACAATAGTTTCAAAGCGGCCTACAATAACGGCTAAAGAAGTAATTAAGGATAAGGAAATTGTTACGCCAAAAGTATATGCTAATAAAACTGAAAAATATGTTGACACCTATAAAGATATTGCTAAAAACGAAATGGATCTTTATGGAATTCCAGCAAGTATAACATTGGCACAAGGTGTTTTAGAATCAGGTTCTGGTCATGGAACACTTTCAGTAAAAGCAAATAATCATTTCGGAATTAAATGTCATGATTGGACAGGAGCTAAGGTGTATCATGACGATGATAAAAAGCAGGAATGTTTCAGAAAGTATAAAGATGCTAAATATTCGTTTAGAGATCACTCTTTGTTTTTAACGCAAAGGAAGCGTTATGCTAATCTTTTTAAATTAAAAAAAGAAGATTATAAAGGTTGGGCTAAAGGATTAAAAGCCGCAGGTTATGCTACCGATAAAAAATATCCAAACAAATTAATAAGTCTTATTGAACGCTATGAGTTGTATGAATTTGACAGGGAAGTCCTTGGGGAAAGTTATACTAAATATGAAGCTCCTATCGTGGTGAATAATGAAGATAAGGACATTATAAAAAGCAATAGCTCAACTTATATTGTAGCAAAAGGGGATACCATGTATTCTATTGCTAGAAAATATAATATCACAGTTGATGAACTCAAAGCTATTAATGGATTAAGTCATACTACACTTAGCCTTGGACAGGAATTACAAGTAAAAAAGGGTTTAGTCGATATTAAAGAATCTGTAAACGAAGAAATTACAGCTAGTCATATTGTTATAAAAGGAGATACGTTGTATTCCATTTCAAAAAAGTATAATATGACTGTAAAAGAACTTCAAAATATAAATGGTTTAAGTGATTTAGTCCTTAGTATCGGGCAGGAATTACAGGTAAAACCAACATCAAAAAATTAAATAGTAATGAATTATCAAAGAAGTAGTGCTTTGTTTTTAGAAGCAGAGAAAGTTATTCCAGGAGGCGTAAATTCTCCAGTTAGAGCCTTTAAAGCTGTAGGCGGAACTCCCATTTTTGTTAAAGAAGCAAAAGGTGCTTATTTATATGATGAAGATGGTAATCGATTAGTTGATTATATTAATTCATGGGGTCCAATGATTTTAGGTCATGCGCATAAACCTGTTGTTGATGCTGTTGTAGAAAAAGCAAAAAAAGGAACATCATTTGGTATGCCAACCGAAATTGAAACTAAAATCGCTGAGTTAGCAGTTTCAATGGTTCCTAATATTGATAAAATACGATTTGTAAATTCAGGAACCGAAGCTTGTATGAGTGCGGTGCGTTTAGCACGAGGTTTTTCAGGAAAGGATAAAATTATCAAATTTGCAGGTTGCTATCATGGGCATAGCGATTCGTTTTTAATACAAGCGGGGAGTGGTGCTGTTACTTTTGGTTCGCCAAACAGCCCTGGAGTTACAGAAGGAACTGCAAAAGATACGTTGTTGGCACGTTATAATGATATTGAAAATGTAGAAGCATTAATTACTGCTAATAAAAATGAAATTGCTTGTATTATTATAGAGCCTGTCGCGGGTAATATGGGCTGTATTCCACCTAAAGAAGGTTTTTTAGAAGCGTTAAGAAATTTGTGTGATGCCAATAATATATTATTGATTTTTGATGAGGTTATGACGGGGTTCCGTTTAGCAAAAGGTGGTGCTCAAGAGTTGTATAATATAACCGCAGATATTGTGTGTTTTGGAAAAGTTATTGGTGGCGGATTGCCAGTAGGAGCATTTGCAGCAAGAAATGAAATTATGAATCATTTAGCGCCACTAGGACCTGTTTATCAAGCTGGGACTTTAAGTGGGAATCCGTTGGCTATGGCAGCAGGTTTAGCAATGTTAACAGAGTTGAATGATGATGCTGGAGTTTATAATAGTTTAGCAGAAAAAACAGCGTATTTACATAGAGGTATAGCTGAAGTTCTGAATGAAAATAATATTTCACATACTATAAATAGAGTAGGGTCTATGATTTCTGTGCATTTTGATGAAGCACCTGTAACAGATTTTGAAACGGCAGCAAACGGTAATAATGAAGCCTTTAAAACTTTTTTTCATGGCATGCTAAACGAAGGTGTTTATATTGCTCCAAGTGCTTTTGAAACTTGGTTTCTAACCGATGCTTTAACTTATGAAGATTTAGATTTTACTATAGCTGCCATAAATACAGTAGCAAAATCATTATAAAGTAAAAAGCGCATTTCTTATTTTAAGAAGTGCGCTTTTATTAACAAACTATAATCAATAAACTAACCAAACTAAATCATCTTTGTTTTTTATTTTCTCTCATGCCATCTTTTTTATTTTGAGCCATTTTAGCTTGCGCTTTTTCCCATTTAGCATATTGTTCTCCATTTAATATTTTTTTCATTTTTGCTTTAATAGCAATTTTGTGGTCAAGTCTGGCATTCATCATTTTAAGGCGCTCTTCTTTTGATGGTTTTTGAGCTGTTCCAGCCTCTTTTCTTGCTTTTCGTTCTGCCATTTGGGTTTTTCGAAGTGTAGCATTTTCTAAATTTATCTTATAAATGTCATCTTGTTGCGACTTGTTTAAATCTAAATGCAGAGTCATTTTTTTTGTTTGTAATGTCGCCATTTCTTCAGCAGAAAGATTCATCATTTTATTACGATTGTCTTCTCTGTTAGGACGTTCTTTTCTGTCTCCTTGAGCTATGGCTTGAATAGATATTAAAGCGATGGCAATTATTATTAATTTTTTCATAGTGCAAATATGTTTAAATGTTTATTTGTTGCTTTGACTCATTCAACTTGAAAAGGTTTAAAAGGAGTTTTAATTTTAACGAGACGTTAACGTTTTGATAGCCTTGTGCTTAGAGTTTGTTGTTGCTTTTGTATTTGGGTTTAAGCGGTTCGATTATGCGCACTGCAGGCTATATGTTTGAACACTTGCTAATAACTTTTTGTTGTAGGTAAAGTGACTATTGAAAGCCTGATTTTTTATGGGAAGAGCAAAAAATTATTTTAGAATGGGAACTTGTAGGCTTATCCCAGTTTGAAAATCTGGAGCATTATTTACTATAAAATCTTCTTTAAAATACACAGACACTTTGTAATTGGGGTGCCCATAAGTATAAATAAGAGTCCAAATGGATAGATTTCTATATAAGCTATCAAAACCAAGGTGCCAACCTCCATTTATTGCACTCCAGTCTCCAACTAATCTGTAATAATCGGCTTCTTTTAATTTATTATAGCGCGATTGAATTTGGTAGTTTATGCCTAAAGCATGGTAATTGTTTTTTTTAGTATATCTCGTATATTCAATATTGCTTTCAGCAGTAGCTAAATATGCATTGTTTCCTAAATCTATGACGGTATCAAAATTAATAACGTTTTTCCGTAATAGATTTATTCCGATACCTAAATTTAGTTCTTGCTTATCTTTTAGTTGAAACATTTTTATGGCATTGGTAGAAATTCCAATATCTATTGAAGGGTTAAATTTAGAAGTGTTAATTCCTAAATGACTTCCAAAATTCATGAAAATATGTTTTGTTTTATTTATAGAAAATCTGGGGTAATAAAAGTGGTTAAATTCAATACCTCCTATAAAAAAATCATTATTAGTGAGTTCAAGTGTATTATTGTTTCTGTCTGTGTAATTAAAATTAACTTGGTTTAATCCATAATAACGACGACCAAAAGGGTCTTCTCCTCCATTTATATTACTATGAAACCATTCAATAGTTTCATCGCCAGTGAAAAATGAAAAGGGTTGTTTTCCTTTTGTAATTAAATAGGAACGTATTGAAATATCTAATTCATGTTTTTTTGATAAAGGTATAATAGTCGTTAATCTAAATTCTTTAATAACAGCGTCAATTATAATATTCATATAATCGACTGGTGTGGTTTCTTGATTTAAAAATTTAAAATCTCTTTTATACCAGCTAAGTTTACTTTGTTCTTGTCTAACATCAGGTTCTTGAGGTAAATAGGCTTCTACGTAGGGTTGAAAATTGTTGCCACTCACAGAACTTAAGCTAAATGTTATTGTTTTTGGAGGAGTAAATTTAAAATTTGTATTAATTCGAGCACTAAAAATTCCGAAGTGATGTGTTGTTAAAAGGGTAGGGTTGTCTATTCCATTTTTAAATGACAAATGATCTTGTTGTGCTATTAAAATAGAACAAAAGCAATAAAAGAATAATTGTGTAATTCTTTTTAGCATAGTAGGTAAAAATAAGAAAATTTTTAAGTTTCTTTAGAATTGTAGAAGACGCTTATTTTCTTAAAAAATTAACATAATAAGGTTTTTTGTCTTAAAGAAAATATAAAACTTTAATTTCTAGTGTTAAAGCTTTCTAAATTATTTTAACGACCAACTATAAATGTGTCTATTTGTATAAGTTTAGTTTAAATCATATAATATTCAACATAAAAAATCATACTTTTTAGTATTGAAAATTATTGGTTAGTTAGTTTAGTTGGTTAGTTTGTAAAAACCCAGAAATTTTAATAAAATTTCTGGGTTTTTTATTTTAAAGTAATATTAAAAGCTTGTAAATACAATAATTAATTATGTTTGGATTAGTAAGCTACAATCCTGAAATCAGTATAGCAGTAGTTAAAACACTTAATGCAATAATGGCTGCAAATCCTATTCACATTACCTTTAAAACAGACGATTTTCCTTTACTATATAAATGTATTTCGTTTACTAAATCTTCAGTAAGTAAAATTTTAACGTTTTATCTGAAGGGTTTTTATTGACAGTATTTTTCAAATAATCTTGTTTTGATTTTGAAGAAACTCTTTTGCCTATACCATACAACTGATGGTCTTCATCAATCAGTTTTTCAAATTTATAATTTGAATTTAAAACAGATTTAACTTTTACTCTTCCAGCAAAAAGTAGAGCGTCTTCCTTGGTTGCTGTTTTTGAATTATAAATTTTACAGCTGAATAAGATTGTACATAATAGTAATAATGTGAATAATTTTTTTATGCTTTCAGTTGGTCTTTAGTTGGTCTTTAGTTAATTCTTATGAAGCTCATAAGAAATTAAGGGTTGGTAGATGGCTAATATAAACTTTAAATATTTAATTTAAAATTGACTAAATAACTTCATCAAACAAGTCTTCATCTGCTTTTTTTAACTTTAGCAAGATTATTTTAATTCTATGTACAACTTTTGAGATTAATCTTTTATTTAGTTTTGATATATTTCTATAATTTTTTATTACTAAAATGAAAATATAATAATTTGTAAATATGTTCTTTTTTAAAGGGTTTAGAGAGGTAATTATTCATGCCGTTTTCAAGAGCTTTGTCTATAGCCTCAGTTGTAACATTTGCAGATAGGCCGAAAATAATAACATCCTTATTGGTTTTTCTAATTTCTTTTGTAGCTTCCCAGCCATCCATTTCTGGCATATGAATATCCATAAAAATGAGGTGGTATGATTTTTCTTTAAATTTTTCTAAAGCGATTTTTCCATTTTTTGCTGTGTCAGGTTTTATTCCCAAATCTTCGAGGAATTTTTTAAGCACAATAATATTTAGATGATTGTCATCAACAATTAAAATATTTAAATCAGGAAGGTTAATATTTTTTTTACTAACGGTGTTTGTTTCTATCTTTTGTTTTTCAGAAATTCTAAATAATACATCAAATATAAATTCAGTACCTTCATTAGGCGTGCTTTTAACGGAGATTTCACCCCCCATCATATTTATGAAAATTTCACTAATAGATAAACCTAGTCCACTACCTTCGTATTGTTTTTTGATGCTATTTTCAACTTGTGTAAATCTTTCAAAAATTGAATTTATCCTATCTTCATGGATGCCAATTCCTGTGTCTTGAATTGAAATTGTTACTCTTAATTGATTCTCGTGTACAATAGTTTCATTATATGTTAAAGTTACTCCACCAGTATCTGTGAACTTTAATCCATTTTTGATAATATTATTAACTATTTGTATTAATTTGCTCTTATCTCCAATAACACTCATAGAACGTGAATTATTGAAATTAGCTTTTAGGTAAAGGTTTTTTCTTAAAAATATGAATTGATTAACCTCTATTAAATCTTTTATTGTTTTAGACGGATTGAAGTGTACTTCTGCTAATTCTATTTTCCCAGATTCAATTTTTTCAATATCTAAAATATCATTGACAATATTTAATAAATTACTTGATGATTTTTCCATTAAAATTAAATACTCCTTGTCCGTTTTATCAAGCCTGCTACTTTTTAAAAGTTCGATAAAGCCTAATATGGCATGAAGAGGTGTTCTTATTTCATGACTCATATTAGATAAAAACTCTGTTTTAGCTAGTGAAGCTTTTTCAGCTTTATTACGTGCTTTATTTAATTTTTCATTCGTTTTTAAAAGCTCAAAATTTGATTCTAATGTTTGTTTAGAACCTTCTTTAGCTCTTATATAAAAATAAATTAGGGAGCTTATTAAAAAGCATAAAATCAATGCAACTATTAATGCGATATGAGTAATGATTTGAGCTTGGTAAATTAGTAAATCATTACTAGGAGAAATTTTTAATAACCATTTATGATTGTCTAAATGATCTACTAGAATACGATCTTCAAAAATAAAATTATGCTTAGTTTTAAGCTTGTTGTTTTTGTTTAAATCGTAGAAAAGCACTTTTTTATGATCCCACAATTCTATAGAATATTGGTTTTCTAAACTTGCTGTTAGTTTGTTAAAATTTTCTTTAAAGTCCATGCCACCTGTAATGGTGCCTTGAAAATTATTTTGAAAATAGACTGGGATATCTACTAGAAAAGCATAACCACCTTGTGTTAATTTTGCCCATTGCGTAATGTTAGCTAAACTATCTTTTGTATGTTTTATCCATTCATCTTTGCGGTATTCAATTTTTGAAATATCTAAACCTATAGCATTTTCATTGCCAATTAAAGGCATGATTTTTTTTATAACCATTGTGCTATCAATCCATTCTAAAAATTTAAAGGATGAATTTTGTTCTAATAGCATACGAGCATCTTTTTCCCAATGATCAAGATATAAGCCATTTGTAAATTCAATTCTGCTTTTAAGATTTTGGAGCCGGGCAATATCTGTTTTTATTATGTTCTTAAACTCTTTAGAGATAAGATGCCCTGTTTGAAGAACATTTTCTTTAATTAATTTATTGTTGATGTGTAGAGCTTTATTATATACAGTAATAACTATCAGAACAGTTATGACAAATGAAGCTAAAGGTAGTAATACTACTTTTTTATAGAGTTTGTAAAACATGGCAATATTAGTTCGGGGCTAATGTGAGAGCAGTTTTCAACCCAATTTTAATTTTAATTATAATTTTTAAATTTTAAAGTATCCCAGTTTTTATAAATTATTAAACTTTAAGCTTTAGTACTAAAGCTTAAAGTTTCCTTTTTAAACAATTTCAACAAATAATCCTTCATCAGCTTTTATAACTTTAGCAAGATTGTTTTTAGTTAATTCTTTTATCGTTTTATCCCATTTTTTATTAGATAAACCAGACTGAATTTTTAAATCATTCAATGTTAATTTTTCAGCTTTTTTTAGAATTTCAAAGATAGCTTTTGCATCTTCACTAATAGCCAAAGGTTTTTTTTCTGGTCGCATTTGCGGGAAGAATAAAACTTCTTGGATAGACTGATTGTTAGTTAAAAACATGATAAGTCTGTCCATGCCAATTCCCATGCCAGATGTTGGAGGCATGCCGTATTCTAAAGCACGTAAAAAGTCATGGTCAATAAACTCGGTAGCTTCATCATCACCTTTAGCAGCAAGTTTAAGTTGATGCTCAAAACGTTCACGTTGATCAATTGGATCATTAAGTTCAGAATACGCATTAGCTATTTCTTTACCACAAACCATCAATTCAAAACGTTCGGTTAATTCAGGATTTTCTCTATGTTCTTTACACAACGGACTCATTTCTTTTGGGTAGTCTGTAATGTATGTGGGTTGTATGTAGTTGCCCTCACATTTTTCTCCAAAAATTTCATCAATAAGCTTACCTTTTCCCATAGTGTTGTCTACTTCTATGCCTAGGTTTTTTGCAGCTTCTCTAATTTCGTCTTCAGTTTTTCCTGTAATGTCAAATCCTGTAAAGTGTTTTATAGAATCTGCCATAGTAACTCTAGCGTAAGGCGCTTTAAAATCTATTTCATGTTCGCCAAAAGTAACTTTGGTACTTCCGTTAACGGCAATGGCACAGTGTTCAAGTAAGCGTTCACAGAAATCCATCATCCAGTTGTAATCTTTATAGGCTACATAAATTTCCATAGCTGTGAACTCTGGATTGTGAGTTCTGTCCATACCTTCATTTCTAAAGTTTTTTGAAAACTCATAAACCCCATCAAAACCACCTACTATTAATCGTTTTAAATATAACTCGTTGGCAATTCGCATATATAAAGGAATGTCTAACGCATTGTGATGTGTTATGAACGGACGTGCCGCAGCACCACCAGGAATGGGTTGTAATACAGGCGTTTCTACTTCAAAATATCCAGCATTATTAAAAAATGAACGCATGGCATTAAACAATTTGGTACGCTTAACAAATACTTCTTTAACTTGTGGGTTTACCACTAAATCGGCATAACGTTGTCTGTATCGTTGCTCAGGATCTGTAAAAGCATCATGTACAACACCATCAGCATCTGTTCTTGGTAAAGGCAACGGCTTTAAAGCTTTACTTAATAGACTAAAATCATTTACTCTCACACTTTTTTCACCTACTTTGGTTGTGAAAAGTTCGCCTTCAATACCAACAAAATCACCAATGTCTAAAAGTTTTTTGTAAACATCATTATACTTGGTTTTATCATCACCTTTGCAAATTTCATCTCTATTAAAATATAGTTGAATTCTGCCTTCACTATCTTGTAACTCAGCAAAACTAGCATTTCCTTGAATTCTACGAGACATTAATCGTCCTGCAAGAACTACTTTTTTTCCTTCTTCATAACGTTCTTTTACCTGTTTAGAAGTATCACTAACAGGATATAAATCTGCTGGATAAGGATTAATTCCTAAATCGCGTAATTTTACTAACTTTTCTCTTCTTACTAATTCTTGTTCTGAAAGTTGCATGAATATCTTTTTTTTAAAACAGCAAAATTAAACTATTTAAAAAAATAGTAAAGCATCTTTTAAATTATTCTTTGTAAATCATTAATTGTTGAATTTATTTCCATGATAATTGTCATAGGGAAATAGAATTAAAAGATTTTATTTTATTGAGTTTATAGAGGACGTATTTTTTTCTAAAAACTTATATAGTATAATTCTTAAAATATATAATATCATGAAGTATCTTATTTTGAATGTAATTGTGTTTATTTCTATTAATTTTTATGCCATTGAACAGAATTTATCACCTTATATTAAAGTGGGTGAATCTACAAAGTCAATTCAGGAAGTTAATAAAGAAGTCATCCAAACATTAAAAGACAACTCCTTTACTGTTTTAGGAAGTTATAATCCTTCAAATAAAAGTTCGTTAGGGGTTATAGCCTTTACTAGAGCCGATTTAAAAAATACAGTGATAAAAGTAAAGGATAGAGGTGCTTTATCTGCAATCATGAAAGTTGGTCTGGTGGCAAAGAATGGAAAAGTAATTATTTCATATACTAATCCAGATTATTTATTAAGGGCTTATTTACCAGGAAATTATAATGCTTTTAAAAGCACATTTGATAAGTTTAGTAGCGATTTAAAAACTGCTTTTACATCTTTAGGTAAAGAGTTTAAGCCTTTTGGAGGGACTGTTGAAGCAGACCAACTGGCAAAATATCATTATAAAATCATGATGCCTTATTTTACAGATCCTGTTGAGTTACATGAATTTGCTAGCTTTGAAGAAGGTTTACAAATAATAACGAATAATATGGAAGCAAGAAAAGCGAACACGGTTAAGGTTTATAGTTTAGTTTATAAAAATGAAAAAGTCGCTGTATTTGGTGTTGGCTTACTAGATAAAGAAGAAGGAGAGTTTAACTTTTTGCCAAAAATAGGAGCAGATCATGTAGCAGCATTGCCTTATGAAATTATTTTACAAGGTAATAAGGCAACCATGTTGCATGGAAAATATAGAATTGCTTTGCATTGGCCAGAACTAACAATGGGAACTTTTATGAAAATTATGAGTACTCCTGGTGACATTGAAGATGCACTGGAGGCATTATGTGAGTAATATTTTTTTGAACTGAATTTGTATGACGTTGTAACATTAATAGTGTTATTGCGTCAAATAAGTATCATTAATCAAATAACATTAATCAAATCATGAGTTTCTGGAGAGTTTTACTGTCTATTATTTGCCCACCCTTAGCTGTTTTAGATAAAGGTTGTGGATCTATTATTATTGTATTTCTATTATGGCTTTGCGGATGGGTTCCTGGAGTTATTGCAGCATTAGTTATTCTTAATAATCCTAAAAATTAAAACATAAAAATATTGTAATTTTGCAGACTATGAATAAGCAAATAGAGCTGCAAGATTTAGGTTTAAAAGATTATAAACAAACTTGGGATTACCAAGAACAGCTGTTTAAAGGAATTGTTGATGCCAAAATTAAAAATAGGCGGGAAAATACTAATTTAAAGACTAATAATTATTTCTTATTTGTAGAGCATCCTCATGTGTATACTTTAGGTAAAAGTGGAGATTTGTCTAACTTGCTTTTAAACGAGCAACAACTTACTGAAAAAGGTGCTACTTTTTATAAAATAAACCGTGGAGGCGACATTACTTATCACGGTCCTGGACAAATTGTTGGTTATCCTATTTTAGATTTAGATAACTTTTTTACCGACATACATAAATACCTGCGTTTTTTAGAAGAAATGATTATTTTAACGCTTGCTGAATATGGTTTAAAAGCAGAAAGAAGTCCTGGAGAAACTGGCGTTTGGTTAGATGTTGGTACACCATTTGCTCGTAAAATTTGTGCTATGGGTGTACGAGCGAGCCGTTGGGTTACCATGCATGGTTTTGCGCTTAATGTGAATGCCGATTTAGGTTATTTTGATAATATTATACCCTGTGGTATTCGAGGAAAAGCCGTAACGTCTTTAAATGTAGAACTTGGACAAAAAAAGGTTAATGAAACCGAAGTAAAAGAAAAATTGCTAAAACATTTTAGTATGCTTTTTGAGGCTGAATTTTTAAAATGAAATTTAAGCGAGCTTTAAAAATCACATTGTTAATTATTTGTGTTTTACATACAGGGTTTGTAATTGCCCTTATGTATTTCGTTTTATTAGTTGAGAAAGAGTCGTTCGAATATAGCATGCTTATTCCATTGTTTATGATTATAACAGGGGTTCTAAGCATTAGTTACAATTTTAAAACTTTGAAATTGTATAATCCAAAAATAGAAATAATAGTTTTTAAAGATGCTGTACTTTGGGTAGGTAATTTGTTGTTTGCTTTATCTCAAATTTTAACATCGTTATATTTGGTGTATTTAACGTTTAATCATCATAATCAGAATACACAATTTTATATGGCTTTTTCTATTTGTTTTGTTATGCTTGTTTTAGGTTTATGTTTGATTATTGAAGCCCATAATCTTTATAAGCGTATTTTAATAAGCAATAAGGATTTATACAAAAGAACTATTGATGATATTAAAGGTTTAGATGAGAATTTAGATTGATTCAATACTTCTCAGGCACAAAAGTTTGATAATTCATTGGCGGACGCACATAACTTTTATAGTCTGGTAAATCGGGAAGTTTAATAGGTTTTAAATCCATTTTTTCATGTGGAATTTGGCTTAAAACATGACTAATGCAATTTAAACGTGCTTTTTTCTTATTGTCGGCATTAACAACAAACCAAGGTACTTGTTTGGTATCTGTATGAGCAAACATATTGTCTTTTGCTTTGGAATATTCTAACCATCTAGAACGCGATTCTAAATCCATTGGACTAAATTTCCAACGTTTTAATGGGTTGCTTATCCTGTTTTTAAAGCGTTTTTCTTGTTCTTCATCGCTTACAGAAAACCAATATTTTAAAACAATAATTCCAGACCGTACTAGCATACGCTCAAATTCAGGGCAAGATCGCATAAATTCATTGTATTCATCGTCAGTACAAAAGCCCATAACTTTTTCTACACCGGCTCTGTTGTACCAGCTTCTGTCAAAAAGTACAATTTCGCCAGCAGCTGGTAAATACTGAACATAGCGTTGAAAATACCATTGTGTTTTTTCTTTTTCGGTAGGGACACCTAAAGCTACTACTTTACAAACTCTAGGATTTAAAGGCTCTGTAAACCGTTTGATAGTGCCGCCTTTACCAGAAGCGTCTCTGCCTTCGAAAACGATAACTACTTTTAAACCTTGTTTTTTTACCCATTCTTGAAGATGAACCAGGTCTTCATGTAATATGGCTAGTTCTTCATCGTAGTTAAATTTTTTCTTTTTAGATGTGTTGTTGCTGGATGTTTTCATTACTACAAGTTAAGAAAAAAATAAAAAAGTAGTCGTGTAGATGTCGTATTTTTTTGACTAGTTTATTATGAAAATCAATATTTTTGGTTAGTTAATTTTCGGCATTAAAAAACACTTTGTAATAATGCATTTTCTTTTCATCATCATAGCCACGTTCTAAATATTCGGCAGAAGCATCAGGCGCATCAATATCTAATTTAATTTGGATGTTGGTATCTAGCTTAATATCGGTTTTAAATTTTTTCTTTTCTTTATTAACAACTGCTTCAGCAACATCAAATTGGTTTCTAAGAACTAAGTTTTGTTCCTCTTCAAATTCTTTTTTATAATTTTCAAATTCCCTAATTTGCTTTTCGTCTTCAAAAAGTTCTTCTTTAAAACGTTCTACGTTTACAATTTCATTTTCCTTAAAAAAGTCGATAGTTTTTGCTAAAAAAGTATTTTGTTCTTGTGCACCATAGCTGGTTTTTAAAACTTCGGTTGAGAAATCTTTACACAATTCGATATATTGCTGAGTATGGTTATTGGCATCATCGGCATATTTAATATTTAAAAAATGATTAATCCAATATTGCGCATCGTAACTATTATTATCTACACTTAATATTATGTTGCCTTCTGTATCGCTTTGATTTAAAATTAAACAGCCTTTATCTACTTTTTTAGAACTGATACCTTTTTGTACTAAAACATCATAACTGTTATTTTCTAAATAGGTTTGAAAGAAGTTTACTTTGCTTTCAATTTTAAAAATACCAATAGCGTTTGTAGTCATGTCTCTAAATTCTATACCTTCAAACATAACAACTAAAACATCTCCTGTTTTTATATTAGCCGATGTAGATTGCTCGTATAAATGTGTAACAATATGTTTTGAAACGTCTATAAAAGCATCATCGTCATTAAAAATTTGCGAGCTATAACTGTTAATTTCGTTTAATGTAATGTTGGCATGATGATTAAAACGGTAGCTTTGAACTACGCTACCAAAAGGTCTTAAAAGAAATGGGAGCATTAAATCGTAACTAGCTTCATCAAAATCTACTAGTTTATCTGAAAATGCATTTTTTGTGTCGTTGAATTTGTTTCCAACTTTATGAATAATGAATTTTGAAATAGAGGCGTTTTTTCTTGAAATCATGTTTTATTTATTATGAGTACAATAGTATTAAAATAACTTCTAATTGTTGCAAAAAAAGAACGCCAAAGCCTAAACTTTGGCGCTCATAAGATTTGAGGACTTGCGATTTGGTTATCGTTATATGCTAAATAGACAGGTTTAAATGTTTAATAGTAAGGTTAACAATATTATTGCAACATTACTATTAGTATAAACTCTGACAATTCAGAAATTAAATGGAATTTGATGTTTTGTAAATAATTGATTAATAGCTGGGTTAAATATAAAGATTACTTTTTTACTTACAAAAAGGATAGCTAAAAATTAACTAATGAATTAGTTAATTTGATAAAGTAAAATAGAATTAGCATCTCCTTTAGTAATAAACTCTAAATTTTTGTCTTTATCTACGTTATCCATATCGATTATCGAGTTTCCATAAACAGGGAAATTGCTTAGTAACTTAGCTTGGCTATCGTAGAGATATGTTTTTTGAGTTTGTAAATCGGTTACCGTAACATAAATTTTATCATTTAAATAAAATATTCGTGGTTTGCTGTAATTACCATAATCTAATTCTACACTTTTGTTTTTTATTGTTAGTTTGTTTTCAGATAGTGTAACAAGTGTTTTACTGGTAGTTTCAATACTATGGTTTTCAGAAAGATTTAAGTTTTGAATAGCTGTATTACCTTTTGTATCTATAGTTATTAAATCGCCTTTATCCGTAGTAGTGGTAAACTTATTTTGATATAAGAATATAGGCTCTTTGGAATATGTGTTTGATGTTTTTGGAGTTACTCTCGCTTTTCCTGTTCGGTTTAATATATAAAGTTTATTCTGAGTTTTAAAGGAGATAAAGTCTTTACTTCCAATTCTAAAATGTTTCGGTTGACAAATAATAGTGTTATTAGCAGATTTAAAAGTGAACCCTTTTACAAGTTTAGCGTTAACATCGTACATTAAAGTGTACTTGCCTTGGGTAACTAATAATCTGTAATTCTTGTTTTTATCATAATCGAAAACAGATAGTGGTTGTGTAATATTGTCATTAAATTTAGCTGGAAACGGTGATACATCATTACCATTTCTATCTAAAACATAAACTCTGTTTGGTGTAGCAAATGCTAATTGTAATCTTCCGTTTTTGTAAATATCAATTTGATTAATGGTTCCTAAAACAGGACCTTGGAGTTGTTTTTTCCAAAGAATTTTCCCTGTATTGGAGATTAAATATAAATTGTTGGTGATGTCTTGAACTACTATTTCCTTTTGTTTTGTAATATGATTGGTAACAAATTGTGGCGTATTAAGTATCTCGTGTTCTAATTTAATATTAAGTTCTTCTGAAACAGAATTTAATATAGCTTTAATTTTACTCTTCTTTATAATACCATTTACATGCGCAAAATTAGTGTCGTATATAAATTGTATTGCAGAAGCGTTGTATTTATCTAATTTGCCAATAGCGTTTAATCCGTTTTTCTCCAGAACATCTTTTAAGTTTGATGGATTAACAACAGTTATTAAAGATGACGCATCGGTTAATTGTTGTTTTATGTCTTTAAAATAGCTTCGTTCGTTTAGTGTGGTTTTGTTTTGATAATTAGCAATGATGTTTTGAAGTATTTCAGTGCTTTCAGCAAACACAAAAAAGTGGTCTAGTACACAATATTTGTTTGCATTTTTAAATGATATTAATGGAGAAAATGAATTTGCAAATACATCTGGTTTACTAAATGAGTATATATCAATTTGTCTGTAAGTGTCTATGTTATTTTGCTCACTTAATAATGCATCCTTAGTTGCAATAACGTCTAAAGAGTTTAATATAACAGCTTTGTTTTTATCTTCATAAATAACACCAACTTCTATAATGTTATCAAAAAGAGACATAGTATTTGTTATAGAATCTTTCTGGGTGAATTTAGATAAATTAGTTTTAAAGGTTTTATAGTCATCAAACGTAAAACTCATAAAACCATCACTATTTGAAGGTGTTATATTTTGAGTTAAATTTTCCTGAGGAATTGTGCCTTTAAAAATATTAATTAAAGTTTCAGTAGAATCTGAAGCTTTTGTAATGCCATTAATTAAAATATCATCTTGATTAATATCTATATCAACAGCAATATAATTTGTAAAGCTGTTTATGTTTAACGAATCGTTTATAAAAAAGGATTTTATAAAAGGATTGTTAGGCTTAATTATAATAGATGTTGTTTTGTCGTTACTTGTAGTAGTGTATATTTTTTCTAAATCAGAATCTATATTTTTATTATTAAAAACATCATCTATAATAGTTTTAGAGGATGATGCAAAAAATGTACTATCTATTAAGGTACTATAAAATGTATTGTTGTTTAAAGTCGATTTTGTAATGGTTTTGTTTTTGTAAATAAGAGATTCTTCTGTGTAGTTTTTAAGTGAATCTATTTTAAATAAAAGATTATGGTGTTTTGTGATGATAGTATATTGTAGGCTATCATTATTATCTTCAGAAAAACATATTAAAAGATCGTTCTTAGGTTTTAAAAGAGATAACCCTTCTAGTTTTTTTTCTAAATTTTCGTAAGACGTTGTTTTAGATAGTTTTTGTAAAAAATCACTATTATGTAAACTGTTTTTTAAACTTTCTAAATTAGATGTTTTAATAATTAATGACGTTTTTTCCGGAACAAAATCTATAAGTTTAGATTTCTTAGTAGAGGTATTAGAGCAACTAAAAACAATAAATAGAAAGAGTGTAGTATAAAAAAATCTCATGAAACGAATTAATTTATACAAACCTACATATTTTTCATTGTATAGCATATATAAAATAAGCGAATCTAAACATCTAGTTTTAGTTGTTCGGGTAATAATCTAAACGATTTTCTATGGTATTTTGTTACACCATATTTTCTTATGGCTTCCCGGTGTTCTTTGGTTGGATAACCTTTATTTTGCTTCCAATTATACATTGGATATTCTTCATGAATAATATTCATATAAATATCACGATGTGTTTTTGCTAACACTGATGCCGCCGCAATACTTAAATATTTACCATCACCTTTAATAATGGTTTCAAATTCAATATTGTAATAAGGTTTAAACTTATTGCCATCAACGATTATAAACTCTGGTTGAGGTGTTAATTTATTAATAGATTTATGCATCGCCAAAATAGAAGCATTTAATATATTGATGTTATCAATTTCTTCTTGAAATACATGTGCTATACTAAAAGTTAAGGCTTCATTTTCAATAATAGGTTTTAATGCATCTCTTTTCTTTTCACTAAGTTGTTTTGAGTCATTTAATATAGAATTATTAAAACCTTCAGGAAGAATAACTGCAGCTGCTGTTACAGGACCGGCAAGACAACCTCGACCCGCTTCGTCTGTGCCACATTCTAAAAGGTAGTTGGAGTGGTTTTTTAATAACATGCTGCTAAAATACTATCTATTTTATAATTTATTAGTGTAACTTCTATACGTGAATCATAAAATTTCATGCATAAATTAATTAGCTATGTAATGGTCGTTCATTTTTCCAGTTTTTAAAACGTGTATTAATAAGTTTTAAAGGAACTAATTTAAATTAAATATCAATTTGTATTTTAAATCATGATAATTGATATGTAGAAAAGAAAACCGGATAAAAAAACTGGCTTTCTTTATTTAAAATATTTCCGTCCAGTTTACGTTCAAATAATTACTTTTGTTGCGGAAAAATACATCTATGAATAAATTAGTATTAATCTTTTTTTTAATAGGAATTACTTTGCCTAGTATGGCACAAGTTAAAAAGCAAAAAAGAACTAGCCGATTAAGCAAAGAGTTGGGGTTGACTCAAATTACTGATTCAGTTGGTAAATCAGGTAAAAAACTTGCTAAAATTGAAGATTATATTATTATTTCACATACAAATGATACAACGTATGTAGATACTACGTTAAGTATCCAGAAAGAATATAAGTTTAATTACTTACGTAAAGATAATTTTGGATTAATGCCTTTTTCAAATTTGGGGCAAACCTATAATAGTTTAACCTATAATTTTCAAAATACTAGTTTAATGCCAAGTTTTGGTGCTAGAGCTAAACATTTTAATTATATGGAAATTGAAGACATTAATTACTATCGAGTACCTACGCCTTTAACAGAACTCTTCTTTAAAACAGCTTTTGAGCAAGGGCAGTTAGCAGACTCTTTTTTTACAGTAAACACATCACCTCAATTTAATTTTTCGCTAGCCTATAAAGGACTGCGTTCTTTAGGTAAATACCAACATATTTTAACAAGTACTGGTAATTTTAGGTTTACCACGAATTATCAAACAAAAAACAAACGTTACAATGCTAGAGCGCATATTGTAATGCAAGATTTAATGAATCAAGAAAATGGAGGTCTTCAAGACGATAATGTTCAATATTTTGAAACAGGAGAAGAAGAGTTTTTAGACCGCTCCATATTAGAAGTGAATTTTCAAAATGCAGAAAGCATGTTGAGAGGAAAACGTTTTCATTTAGACCATAACTATAAAATAATAAAAAAGAAAGATTCACTTTCTAAGAATAAATTAAGTGTTGGACATATTATTTCTTTTGAAGATAAGTACTATCAATATGATCAATCAAATGCTCAAACTAATTCTTTTGGAACGGCATTTAAATCCTCTAAATTACAAGAACGTGTTACATTAGAAAATTTTTACAATCAAATAAACCTAAATTATAGTAATAATATAGTGGGCGACTTGCAATTTAATGTAAGTGCTAATAACTATAATTATGGTTATAATAAACTAGTAGGTTTAAATGGCAATGTTATTACCAATAGATTGAAAGGAAGTATATATTCAGCAGGTGGTAAATATCACAAACAATATAAAAGTTTCGATTTACAAGGAGAGGTAGGGATGAATGTGTCTGGTGATTTCGATGGAAATTTTCTTAAGGCAGATGCTACTTTTAAGTTGAACAAAGATATTACGGCTATAGCTTCAGTAAATCATAGTTCAAAAGCTCCAAATTATAATTTCTTATTGTATCAAAGTAATTATATCAATTACAATTGGCAGACTAACTTTAATAATACAGAAACTGAGCAAATAGCGTTTCAATTAAAATCAAATAAAATAGCAAATATATCAGTTGATTATACTACAATAAACGACTACACATATTTTAAAAAGGATGAAGCTACAAGTCTGGTAAAACCATTTCAAAATAGTGGCACTATAAATTATTTAAGAGTAAAATTAGAAAAAGAAATTAAGGTCGGTAAATTTGCATTAAACAATACCGTTTTATATCAAAACGTAAAAGATGCCGATAGCACATTAAATGTGCCCGAAATCACTACACGTAACACCTTATATTTTGCAAGTCATTTATTTAAAAAAGCCATGTATTTACAAACAGGTGTTACTTTAAATTACTTCACCAAGTATAATATGAATGCTTACGATCCTGTTTTAGCAGAATTCTATGTTCAAACAGAAAAAGAATTTGGAGATTTTCCGCGTTTAGATTTCTTTATCAATGCAAAAATTCGTCAAACCAGAATCTTTTTTAAAGCCGAACATTTCAATTCAGCTCTTACAGGTTACAATTATTATTCAGCACCTAATAACCCGTATCGCGATTTTACAATACGTTTTGGTATTGTTTGGAATTTCTTTTTGTAGAAAGAAACACATACAATATATATGTAGTTATATTTGAGGTATTATGTTGTTTTCCTCGAGATAGCTATTTGGGGGCGTACTTCACTATTTCCCTTACTAGTAATAATAGGTTATTATTAAAAGAGTTTAAATATATAACTTTTGGATAGCGCAGTGGAACCTGTATAATCCTTAAGCATTGGTTTAGCTTCAAGGTTAGGGAGAAAAAAACCCAGAGTTGTTTTACTAACCATGTTGTATATAATGTGTATGATTCCAATAGATAGATTAAATATGTCAACAAGTAACTTTATAAAGTAAGATAGCACAAGTAATCTGTTCTCTAAATAATGAAAGATCTCAAGACTCCAACAATAGAAGTCATACTATATAATAAGGAGGAGGCATTGTGTAGCAACCTATATATAGATAACAAAACAAACGATGTAATAAATAAGGGGTGTTATGTTTATATAAAAAGAGAGAAAACGGCATCTATTTATAAAGAGAAATAAGGATCATCAAGCACGAGTAATTAAACAAATCTCTTTATTATAAAAGTTAGAGTTTCTTTTTTTAAAAAATCCAAAATATTTTGAGTTATAAAGTACAGAAAACAAGCTAATTAAAAGCGGAGAAAAAAAAGGCAAAAAAAAAGAATAAAAAAAGGTTGTTTGAAAGGAAAAAAGGTTTGTATATTTGCACCCCGCTAAGCAAGGCATTAGTATTGTAAAGCGTAAGTTCATATAAGTTTTAGGTATAAAAAAGGAGTTAAAAAAACTTTTAAAAAATATCAAAAAAAGGTTGTGAGAATAAAAAAAGGTTGTATGTTTGCAGCCGCTAAAAACGGCATTAGTTGTTGAGGCAAAACGCTCATAAAAATTTTGGAGATATTAAGAATTAGGAGTCAAAAAAACTTTTAAAAAATATCAAAAAAACATTGTGAGAATAAAAAAAGGGTTTTACATTTGCACCCGCTTAGCAAGGAAACGAGTTAAGAAAAGAAGAAACAAGTTCATAAACATATTGAATTGACAGCGTAAGATTGTTACTGGAAACGGTAATAATCAAACAAAGAGAATAGACCATTTTGAGTACTAGAAATTCCAATTAGTTGTTAATAATAATAGTCATACAAGACTTAAAAATTTAACGATGAAGAGTTTGATCCTGGCTCAGGATGAACGCTAGCGGCAGGCCTAACACATGCAAGTCGAGGGGTAACAGAGAAGCTTGCTTCTGCTGACGACCGGCGCACGGGTGCGTAACGCGTATAGAATCTACCTTATACTGAGGGATAGCCTTTGGAAACGAAGATTAACACCTCATAGTATGTTTACTTCGCATGGAGTTTACATTAAAGGTTACGGTATAAGATGACTATGCGTTCTATTAGCTAGATGGTGTGGTAACGGCACACCATGGCAACGATAGATAGGGGCCCTGAGAGGGGGATCCCCCACACTGGTACTGAGACACGGACCAGACTCCTACGGGAGGCAGCAGTGAGGAATATTGGACAATGGGCGCAAGCCTGATCCAGCCATGCCGCGTGCAGGAAGACTGCCCTATGGGTTGTAAACTGCTTTTATACGGGAAGAAACATCACTACGTGTAGTGACTTGACGGTACCGTAAGAATAAGGATCGGCTAACTCCGTGCCAGCAGCCGCGGTAATACGGAGGATCCAAGCGTTATCCGGAATCATTGGGTTTAAAGGGTCCGTAGGTGGATAATTAAGTCAGAGGTGAAATCTTGCAGCTCAACTGTAAAATTGCCTTTGATACTGGTTATCTTGAATTATTGTGAAGTGGTTAGAATATGTAGTGTAGCGGTGAAATGCATAGATATTACATAGAATACCAATTGCGAAGGCAGATCACTAACAATATATTGACACTGATGGACGAAAGCGTGGGGAGCGAACAGGATTAGATACCCTGGTAGTCCACGCCGTAAACGATGGATACTAGCTGTTCGGATTTATCTGAGTGGCTAAGCGAAAGTGATAAGTATCCCACCTGGGGAGTACGTTCGCAAGAATGAAACTCAAAGGAATTGACGGGGGCCCGCACAAGCGGTGGAGCATGTGGTTTAATTCGATGATACGCGAGGAACCTTACCAGGGCTTAAATGTAAGTTGCATGATTTAGAGATAGATCTTTCTTCGGACTACTTACAAGGTGCTGCATGGTTGTCGT